>PSML01000076.1:0-11854 GCA_040290145.1 Meiothermus sp.
GCACGGCGGGGCCAGGAGGGTTGGCCTGGCCTATGCTCTTCGGCTGGGCTGGGGCCTGGGTGGCCAGGAAGGGGATCGGCAGCACCTCGAGGGGGCGGGCCGGGGCCACGGTGCTCGGGTTGACCGCGGGAGGGGTTCCAGTCTGGCCTGGGGTTCCGCTCTGCGCGGGCGGAAGAGGGGCGGCGGCCTGGTTCTGCCCGGGAAGGAAGAACAGCACATACCACAGGGTGACCCCTAAGGCCAATCCCGCCACCGCCAGCAATACCTTGGTGGATTGGGGGAGTTGTCTGAGCCAGGTCATGGCCGACCTCCCTGGCCCTGGGCCGGACTGCCGCCGGGCTTACCGCTGGACTGGGCCGGACTGGCCTGCTCTTGGTAGACGTACACCGTCATGGTCAGGCTGGTGTTGATGGGGGGGTTGGCGGTCTGGGCGGTTCCGCCCAGGCTCAGGTTGAGCCCGGAGATGGTGCTGAAGCGCTGTAGCTCCTCCAGTCGGCGCAAGAAGACATAGAGTTCGGAGAAGGGGGACTCGAGCTGAAGGGCCAGGTTTACGCTGCGCACGTTGGGTACGTCGGTCTGGGCCACCGGCGAGCGCTGGATGCTGCGCACCGTAACCCCGCTTTGCCGGGCTTGCTGGGCCAGCGAAGCCAACACGTCGGCCAGCCGTTCCTGGGGTGGAAGCTCGCGCAGGAACTGCTGCTGGCGGGCCTCGAGCTCGGCGATGGTGTTGCGCAGTTGCCCCAACGCGGCCTGGGCCTGGCGGCCCCGGTCGCGGGCAGCTTGCAAGTCATCGATGCCCAGGTCTTCCGGCAGCGGGCCATTCACCGGGATGGTCGGGGCCACGGTCTCGCCGTTGCTGCCCAGCCGGACGAACTCGGCCTGTTGGCGCAGGGGCTGCACGATCAGGTAGAACCACAGCAACCCCACCAGGATGGCCGCCCCTATGGCGATCAAGGACCACTCGCGCTGTCCGAGTCTAGCGAGCACCTTGCTCACCTCCTTGGGGTTCTTCGACCATGCCCACGGTGGCGCTAAAGGTGTAGAGGCCGCGGTTTTGGTCGAGGGTAGCCTGCTGGAAGTTGATCCCGAAGCGGGGGGAGGACTCGAAGGCCTCGACGAAGCGGACCAGTTGGGCTTGGCCCAAGGCTTCACCCTGCAGGTTGAACTCCACCTTTACCGGCTTGCCGTCGTAGAGGTTTTCGCTGGGCGCGGCGGGCTGGTTTCGCAGGCTGGCCCCGATGCTGCGCAGGGCTACCCCGAAGCGGCCATTCTCGCGGGGGATTTGATTGACAAAGGCGGCGATGTTCTCCGACCAGCGTACCCGGCGGTTTTCGAGCTGCTGGCGCACCTGCTCCAAGGGCTGGAGCTCCTTCTGCCGGCGCAGCAGGTCTTGCTGTTCGCGGATGGCGGGCCGGAGCACATCCACCTCCAGCCGCAGTTGGTCGCGCTCGTCCTGGAGGGCCTGGAGCTGGCTCCAAGCGGAGTAGTGCAGATAGCCCACGATGCCCAGCACCGCCACCACGAAGAGGATCGCCGCCAACCGCCACCAACCGGGCTCGACCCGGCGGCGCAGGTTTTTGGGTAGGAGGTTGAGCCTAATCAAGCGGGTTCACCCCCCGTAAGGCCAGGCCCAGTGGGACGGTTAACTCGGGGGCCAGGCTCTTGAGGTGATCCCCGTCGAAGCGGTTTTTGTCAAAGGAGATGCCCTGCCAGGGGTCGGCTGGCTCGAGGGGGATCCCCAAGGTGTCCGAGAGAAGCGGGACCAGGCCGCGCAGCTTGCTGCCCCCCCCAGCTACGAAGCCCTGCTCGATCCCCAAGTCACCGACCTGTACCCGGAAGAACTCCAGGCTGCGCCGCAGCTCGGTGGTCAGCTCGACCAGCACCGGGCGGATGGCGTCGTACATGCGGGCCGGGTTGAAGCGCTCGCGCTCGGCATCGAAGTCCAGGAGAAGTTCTTCGTCCTCGGTGGGGATGGTGGCCAGGCCGTAGCTCTTCTTGGCCTCCTCGGCGGCTATCGGGTCGAGGTTGAAAGCCCGCCCGATGGCGGCGGTGAAGTCCTTGCCGGAGAGGTTGAGGATACGGTTCAGCAGCAGTCGCTCGCCGCGGGTCAGCACCAGGGCGCTGGACTCCGCCCCGACCTCCAGGAAGAGCGTCACCGGGGCCCGTCCATCGGTCCCTTTGAGCTTGTGTTCCAGCGGTCTGAGCCCGGCGAAGGGCTTGACATCGATCACCAAGGGCTCGAGCCCGGCGGCCTTGATGGCCTCGACCAGTCCGGCTACCGTTTCTTGGCGCGCAGCCCCGAACACCACCTCCATCTGCTCCCCGTCCGGGATGGCCTCGGGGTCATCCAGGGTGGCGAAGTCCAGCACCATCTCTTCGATGGGGAAGGGAATATACCGCTCGGTTTCCCAGCGCACGGCCTCCTCGAGCTGCTTGGGCGGCATCTTGGGCACCTGGATGGTACGGGAGATCACCGCCAGGTTGCTGGCGGCGGCCACCACGTAGCGTTTGCGGGTGCGCAGTTCGCCCAGCATGTCGCGCAACTCCCCGGCCAACACCCCCGGCTCCACGATGGCCCCGTCCTGGATGACGCCTGGAGGGGTAGGTCGGATGGCCAAACCGCGGAGGGTGGGGGGGTGGCCGGATAGTTCCACCAGCTTGAGGTTGGCCGAACCGATCTCGAGGCCCAAAGCCTCGACCCGCGGCCTTAACAAGCTGCCTAGTAGCTCTCGCACTCTGCCCCCTTTCAACTCACCGGAGTATAACAAGCTAAAACCGCTATCCCGTGGCCAATCGTCACACCCTGTCGCGCGCCACGGACATAGAGCAACTTTTCTCGATCAGGGCGCGGGAAAACGGGAAGGCCGAATCCACCCGCATCTTACCCCGGCCCCTTCCTCCCTTAACAAAATATTAAGGACGGCTAAAGCAGGGAGTTGCCCTAAAGGGCGGCCACGACCCTCTTGGCGAACTCGAGCGTGCCGGCCTTCCCGCCCAGATCGGGGGTGACCGGGCCTCCCTCCAGGGCCACATCCACCGCCCGCTCGATGCGGCGGGCGGTCTGGTGCTCGCCCAGGTAGTCGAGCATCATGGCCGCGGAAAGAATGGCGGCGGTGGGGTTGGCGATGCCCTTTCCGGCGATGTCCGGGGCCGAGCCGTGGACCGGCTCAAAGATGGCGGCCTGTTCTCCGATGTTGCCGGAGGGCGCGATGCCCAATCCCCCCACCAGCCCGGCGGTGAGGTCGGAGAGGATATCCCCGAAGAGGTTTTCCATCACCAGCACGTCGAAGCTTTGGGGGTTGCGCACCAGCCGCATGGCGCAGGCATCCACGATCACCTCGGAGACCTCGACGTCGGGGTAGTGCTTGGCGGCGTCGTAGGCGGCCTCGAGGAAAAGCCCATCGGAAAGCGGCAGCACGTTGGCTTTGTGGACCAGGGCGAGCTGCTTGCGGCGGGTGCGGGCCAGCTTGAGGGCGTATTCCACGATGCGGTAGCTGGCCTCGTAGGTGATGACCCGGTCGGCGATGGCCACCTTGCCTTTGGCGTAGCGGCGCTCCTGCTCTACATAAAGCCCCTCGGTGTTCTCCCGCACCACGATCAGATCGGTGCCGGGGGTGGAACCCTTGACCGGGTGGTGCTTGGCCGGGCGCACGTTGGCGAAGAGGTCTAAGCGGCGGCGCAGGTGGCGGATGGCCCCGAAGAAGCCCTCGACCTTTTGGGTGGGGCTGGTGGCGGCCCCGAAGAGCGTGGCATCGGTGGACTTGACGATCTCCACGGTCTTTTCGGGTACCGAGGTGCCTCTTCGCTGGAAGGTCTCCCAGCCAGCCTCGGCCTGCACGAACTCGAACTTGAGCCCGGTGGCCTCGAGCACGCTCCTGGCCGCGGGAACGACCTCGTGGCCGATGCCGTCACCTTCGATCAAACAGATTCGATACACTCGGCTCATACCCGGTTATTCTAGCCGGGTTGTGGGAAAATCGGCGAGGTGGGGCTCAGCCCACCCCCCGGCCCAGCCAGGACCAGATCGCCACCGCAGCCAGGTACAGCCCCAGGGCCAGGCGTTGTTTGGCCCGCTCTGAGAGGCGGAGGAGGCGGCGCCCGCTCGATCGCAAAGCCCCCTCGAGGATCACCCCGGCGATCCCCAGCATCAGCAGCACATCCCCCAGGCTCATGACGTTGCGGAAAATCTCGAGCGGGACCGGGATCACATCGCCCAAAAACCACAGCCGGGTCTGCTCGCCCATCAGGGTGTGGACGGCGTCGTAGGTGTTGCGCAGCGCCGGCTCGAGGTGGCTCAACCCGGCCTGCCGCAAGGCCTCCGCGCTCACCGGCATGTGCCCGTGGTTGGCGAGGATGACCAGGGTATTGGCCCAAAGGCCCAGCCAGACGAACCACAGGCTTTTGAGGTGGAGGTTGCGCACCAGGCCATAACCGACCAAGACCAGCACCGAGACCTTGGCCGCCGGCCCGGCCACCTCCGGCGAGAGCAGCCCCCTCGAGGTGGCAAGGGCCAGACTGCCCTCGAGGGAGGCCGCCAGCAGAAAAGCCCAAGCCGACTTCAGCTCGATTCTTCCGAAGTCCTGTAGCCGGGCGCCGGCGAGGAGGGCGCCGAGGAATCCGGCGAGGGCGCTGGCGAGGTATAGGCGCGTAGAAAAACCTCCCGATCCTTCCAAACCGGGTCTTGCAACCACAGCTCCTGGAATAGCTTAGCCAGCCTGGGGTCAAACTGGCTACCCGCTGTAGTCGGTCAAGACATTTGAGACTCTTCGGGGACCACTCACCCTCAGTCTATCGAGGTATTCCAGAGGCGCAAGCCCACCCAGGGCCATGTGGGGTCTTCGGCCGTTGTAGTGATCGAGGTAGGTGTCCAGCTCTGCCTGCAGCTCAGGAATCCGCGTGGGTAAGGGCTGGGTGTAAAACTCATCCCGGAAGGTCCGCTGCATCCGCTCTACATGCCCATTCAGCTTGGGACTCCGAGGAGGGAGCACAAACAACTGGATGCCCAGCCCCTGACAGGCCGCCTCAAACTCCGCACGCCCCGCCTTGGCGTGGCGGGCTCACTTCCCCCATCCACCTGAACCGCACGCACCGGAAAGGGCGCTCGCAAGACCAGCTCCCTCAAAAACCCCGCCGCCCGACTCGCCGTCGCCCGGCTATGCACCACCGCCAGGGAGAAGCGGGAGAAAAGGTCGATGGCTGAGAAGTGCCTGACCACCTCCCCAGGTCCTAGGGTCACGGTGAGCGTATCCACCTGCACCAGGTCCCCAGGCTTCTGCACCACCCCTCACTTCGTTCGGCGAAAGAGGCGCATCGTAGGCCTTGGGCTTGCGTTTGGCATAGGGCCGTCGAACCCTGCGCTTTGCGCTATCCCTACCCCTCACTTCGTTCGGCGAAAGAGGCGCATCGGGTTCGGGCCAGAAAAGAGGCTACGCGCTCTACCCGTCCGTGCCTTTCCAGATAGACCAGCATCCGTCCCACCGTGCGCTCGCTGATCTTGAACCCCTCCTCCCCGCTTCGCGGCGAAGGGAGCGCATCGCACAGGGCGAGCCGGATGGGCCAGCGGCCCCAGGTGGGGTTGGCTTTGCGCAGGGTTTCGATACGGTTGAGGAGCTCAGGGGTCCAGAGAATCTTTCCCCTGAAGCGCTTAGGCCTTTTGCGCTTGGGCTTCAGGCCCCCGAGCCCTTTTTGCCTCAGCTCCTTCGCCCAGCGGTAGTAGGTGGCCCGGCTGATCCCGACCAGCTCCTGAATCTCGGCCCAGTCTGCTTCGCGGTCGTGCAGGGATTGAGCCAGCTTGAGCTTCCGCAGACGTTCTTGGACGGTAGGATCACCAGCCCCAGCCTCGTTGAGTCTCTGGGCCTGCTTAGCCCCTCTCCACACCTCTTGGCCGACGGTGGTAAGCTGCATCTGTGGGGACCTCCTCTTCCATGGAGTGGTCCCCACATTTTAGCTAAGGCAGTCTCACATGTGTCTGTCCGGGTTCAGCCGTACCGTGAGGTCAGCCCCCAAGGTGGTCTCGCCGGAGATCCGCCAGGGGATCCCTAGTTGGCCCGCCAAGGCCTGGGCCAAGGCCGCTTCGCCGTTGGAGAGCACCTCGCTGCGCTCGGGAGTGGCGTCCACCTCGCGCAGGATCACCCGCATTCCCAACCGGTGGAGGGTGTCGCGTACCCCCTTGGCCTCTTCCCACCCCTCAGGGACATAGATCACCGAGACCACCCGGCCCCGCAAATCCTGAACCGAGGCGGCCTGCTTGCCCCCCCCGCCTTTAAAGTAGCGGTTCACCAGGGCCTCGAGCCCCGCCTGGTCCACCTCCCAGCCCCCGCCGAACCCGCCGGGCAGCAGTAGGCTCACCAACTCGGGCCGCTGCATGACGAAGCCCAAAAGCTGACCGATCTGCGCACGGCTCAGGTCGGTGCGGAGGTTGGCCTCCACCGCGCCCACCACCTGCGGCAGCCGGGCAACCCCCGCTGGGCTCAACACCTGATCGTGCAAAGCCTGAAAAAAAGCCTGCTGGCGCTGGATCCGCCCGATGTCGCCCAGCGCGTCCTTGCGGAAGCGGAGGTAAGCCTCGGCGTTTTTGCCGTCGAGCCGCTGGCAGCCGGGTTTGAGGTCCACCTCGAGCCCAGCCGCGGTGTCTCGGTAACGCAAGGGACGCTCCACACACACCATCACCCCACCCACCGCGTCCACCGCCTGGCGCAAGGCCTCGGTGCTGATGGAGACGTAGGCCTCCACCGGCACCCCCACCAGGCTCGAGACCACCCGCTTGGCCAGCTCAGGGCCCCCCAGCACGTTGGCCTCGTTGATCCTACGGTAGCCGTAGCCGGGAATCTGGGTGTAGGTGTCGCGGGGGATGGAGAGCACCGCCACCCGTTGGGCCGCCGGGTCGAAGCGGACCAGGAGCAGGGTATCGGCGTGACCGCGGAAGTTCTCCGGGGCACGGGTGTGGTAGCCGGAGTACTCCGGCGAGACCCCCTGCACCAGCACGTTGAGCGGCTGGCTGAGGGTACGCGGGAGGCCGCCGTAGCGGAAGAACGCCTGGAGGATGGGAAAGGCCCAGTAGCCCAGGGCCACCAGAGCAACCAACAGCAAAACCCACGCAAACCGTCGCACTCCTGCCCATTGTACCGGCTTCCGTGGGCTAAGGGGATCCTACGGGCTGCGATCCCAGGCTGAACTCGGCCTGCGAGGGCACCCGCAGGTGCCGGGTGACCCGGGGCTCATCCGCGTCACACAGCCCATTCTGGGAGTCATCGCGGCAAGACTTGAAGTCGTAGTCCCCGGCCAGCACGTAGGTCTGGAAGTACCCAGAGGCATCGGGTTTTAGAACCCGGAAGGTCGGCCCCTCGAGCGTCAGCAGATAAGGCCCGGGGGGAAGCGAGAGGCCCAGCGCCCCCGGCAGGTCCAGAAACCCCAGGCCGTAGGCGTTGTCCTTGCCGATGGGACCTAAGTCGGTGAGGTGGCCCTGGAGCACCTGCCAGGCGGCTTGACCGTCGCGGGCTTTCCCACTCGAGATGAGCAAGGCCAGCGCCGCCGCCGCCTGCGGGCTTGCCTGCGAGGTGCCCATGTAAAAACTGTAGTTGGGGCGGCCCGTGGTGAAATCCCAGGTCGTCGAGAGGATGCCGTCCGGGCAGGGGCTCTCCTTGCCGGTCTGTTTGTTGCGGCAGGTCAGGCCGTTGGTGAACTGGGCGGTGTCCCCGCCGGGGGCAGAGATGCTCACCCGGTCATTCTGCTGGGAGTACCAGGCCGGGCGGGGAAGTCCCCCCCGGTTATAGTCGGTGGCCCCCACGCTGATGGCCCCTGGGCAGGAGGCCGGGTAGTAGTAGGCGGTTCCGCTGCCGTTCCCGGCTGCGGCCACCACCGCCACGCCCCGCGCGGTGGCGTCGGCCACGGCCTCGCACATGGCCCGGGACTGTGTATCGGAGCCTAGCGAGAGGTTGATGACCTGCACGGGAGTGGGGTTCGTCAGGGTCCGCCCACCGAACTCCACCGGGATCCCGGCGGCGTAGCGGATGGCCGCTGCCACCGCCTCGAAGGTGCCGTTCCCGTCCTCATTGAGCACCCGGATCGGCAGCACCTTGACCGGGGCCGGCCAGGCCACCCCCACCACCCCGCTGTCGGTGCAGCCCGGGCAGGGAGGGGTAAACGTTCCCGAGGCGGCGGTGATGATGCCGGTCACGTGGGTCCCGTGGCTGCCCTTGGTGGGTGAGGCTCTGTCGCCGGGATCGGTGGGGTCATCGTCGCCTTGCACCAGGTCCTCTGCCCCCTGGCCGGGGAGCACCAAGCGGCCCTGGAGGTCGGGGTGGTCGTAGCGCACCCCAGTATCCACCACCGCCACCGTGACCGGGTTCGGATAGGAGCCCAGATAGCTAAAGCGGGAGCCGGTCAGGCGCAGGTGCCACTCCAGCGGGTAGAACTCGTCGGCGGGTTCGCCCAGGGCCCAGACGGTCCCGTTGGGCTCGGCCCACTCCACCCGAGGGTCGTTCTGCAAACGCCGGAGCGTGGCTTGGGGATCGGCCGCCCGAAGCTTCGCGATCCGGTGGGCGGGGTCGCGGGAGACAAGCCGGGCGTCTTGGGGAAGGTTGAGCGAGTGCAGTCCGGAAAGCGAGCGGTACTTGACCAGGATCTCGTCGGTGGAGAGGTTTGCCGGTCTCTTTCGCAGGGGAACCGCGCTGCCCTCGAGGGGGAAAACAGTCCTCGAGGGCTGCACCTCAACCCGCCCGCTGAGCCGGACCAGCGGAAGGGTGACCTTGATGTTTCCCTGGAGATCCCCAGAAAGCTGTAGGTCGGTGCTGAGGGAGGGTGCTTCGGGTACGTCGGTGGGCTTTGCCACCAGCGTCACCCGGGCCGGGCCCAGCCCCTGGGCGGGGGTGGCGGTGACCCAGTTGCTGGTGGGGATGAGCTTCCAGGCCGTAGAGTAGCTGACGTTCAAATCCAGCGTGCCCTGACCGCTATAGTCGAGGCCAATCTGCGAGGGCGAAGCCCCCCGTTGGGAGCAGGCCGCCAGGCCCAGGGCCAACACCAGAAGGGTCGCGCGCATGCCCCTTCAGTCTAGACGAAAAAAATTAGCCGACGGACGAAACGGGGTTAACGGGCCGGGGCTTTCGGGAGCGCCACTCCAGGTAGCGCTCGAGCAAAAACAGCAGCAGGGCCAGCCCCAACAGGTAGGGCCGGGTGGGCAAGGCCGCGCGCTGAGGAAGCTCCCGGAGGTCGGTGGGGCGCGCCAGGAGCCGCCCCCCGCTGGCCTCAGCGAGCCGGGCCAGCTCGGCCCGCCCGTCCTCCAAGCGCCACTCAGGCCGCCTGGGCAGGCTCAGGCTGAGGCGGGGCCGGTCGCCCTCGAGCACCACCGCTTCCCCGCTCGAGTCGGCGGGTAGGCTAACCTCATAGCGCAGCGGCCCAGCGGGGGGCAGGGCCTGCTCGGAGCCGGCGTAGCGCAGCCGGGGCCGCTCGAACTGGCCTTCCAACACCACCCGCACCCCCTCTGGCTCACGCACCGCCCACACCCGGGGTCGGGCCGGGGTCTGGGCCAGCCAGCGCACAATCCCACCTAGGAATCCGCTGGCCGCCGGCCAGTCCCGCCACGAGCGCGAGAGGTCGGTGGCCAAGGCCGCTACCCTTCCTCGGCCTGACTCGCCCACCGCCAACACCGCCCGGTCACCTGAGTAGAGCAGCCCCTGAGCCCAGGGTTTGGCCTTGGCCGGGAGGATCACCGAGAGGGGGGGCGGGGATACCTGACGGGTGATGGGGTGGGGGCGCAGGGAGAGCGGAAAGTTCCCCACCAAGGCCTCGCGCCGGAAGGCACGCTGGGCCTCCTCGAGGAAAAAACGAGGCAGGTCCTGCGGGCTGGGCACGTCGTAAAAGTTCCCTCCACCCCACTCGGCCAGCTTGCGCAGGAAGTCGCGGTCCGCGTCGGAGCCCAAGGCCACCGCGTTGGTGCGGATCTTGCGGCTTTGGGCCTGGCGGGCGGCTTGCAGGATGGGCGGGGTGGGGTCTCGCACCAGCCCGTCGGTGAGGACCAGCACCTGTCTGTCCTGCACCGGGAGGCCTTCCAGGGCTTGGAGCGCCTGGCCGTAGGCTCCGCCGATCTCGGTACCACCCCCGGCCCGGGCCGATAGGAGCAGGTTCTCCGCCTCGCGCCGCCCCTGCGGGGTCATGGGGCGGGGCCGGAAGAGCCAGCGGGCGCTGCTCGAGAAGGTCACTACCCCGATATAGTCCCGGTCGCGGCCCGAGCGGATCAGCTCCACCGCCCCGGCCACCGCCAGCCCCAGCTTGTCGGCCTCGAGCATGCTACCCGAGACATCCAGCACCAACACCAGGCCCACCCCGCCGCCCTCTTGCAGGGGCTCGAGCGGGATCGCCTCGGCCAGGCTGCTCCGCTCCCAGCCGCCGAAGAACAGGCCCTTGGGGGTCGCAGTCCAGAGCAGGCTTCCCCCCTGGGCCAGGAAGCTTTGCAGGGCATCGAGTTCGGCGGGGGAAAGCTCGAGGGCGCTTTTGCCCAGCGCCACCACCTCAGCCCGGATGGGCAGGGTGAGCTGTTGGGTCTCCTCCACCGCAAAGCCTTGGGCCTCGAGGTAGCGCGAGAGGGCCGGGTCACCCAACACCCAGACCCGCACCTGATCGGCGGGGACCACCTCGAGCCGGGCTCCCTCGGTTCCCAAAGGGCTCCGCACGGTGACCCGCACCACCGAGGGGCCTTCCAGCGGGAAACGGTAGCCTAGGCTCTGCCGCCCCGGCTCGACCTCCAGCTCCCGGGTCACCCGCCCGGCAGGGCCTTCCAAGACCAAGCGGGCCCGGGTGGAGGCGGTGGACTCCAGCAGCACCCGCACCTCCACGGTCTGGCCTTTCACCGGGTAGGCGGGGGGCAACAAGGAGACCGAGAGGTTGGGGCTGGGCCGGACGGCGAGGCCATACACCGGCACCGAAGGTGGCCGGACCTGGGTCTGCCAGAGCCCATCCGAGACCACCACAATGCGGTCGGGGTTGAGCTCCTGGGCGGCTTCCAGAGCCCGCTCGAGGTCGGTGCCGTCGCCCAAGTCCGTGCGCTGGGCGGTGGGGGTGGCGACCGGCTGGGGTCTCGAGGCGAAGGCCAGGTATCGCGCCCCGGGAAGCTCGAGTTGGGGGGCCAGCTCTGCCGTGGCCTCCCGCGCCGAGGGGCTCTGGTCGAGCAGGACCACGGTCATCACCGGGCGAAGCGGCACGCTCGGCCCCCAGGCGGCCAGGAGCAGCAGCAGGATGACCCACGCCCGCAGCATCCGCACCCTTCGATTATTGGGGCTGGAGGATGAGCTGAATGCGAACGGGGTAGCAAAACCAAACCCCGCGTTCACCCAGCGGCATCGGGGCTGGATTTGCGCCCAAAGGAAAACACCCCGCAAGGGCGGGGTGTCCATTCTGGTGGACGCGGGGAGGATCGAACTCCCGTCCGAAAGTCCCTCCAGTGGGCTTCTACGTGCGTAGCTGATGTTTGGGTGTCGCCTAGAGTTTCCCCATCAGCAGGGGCCCCAGGCCAAGCCCCGTTGGGTTTCGCCCGACGCTTACGGAGCCTTGCGCGGGCTAGCCGTTTTTAGGTCGTTCGCTAGCCGAGCCAACGGCGAGGCTTGCTAGGAACGTCGCTGAACTTAAGCAGCGAGAGCGTAGGAACGCTGAGTGTTGCCAGTTATGGCTTTGCCGGTGTTTTACGAGGCCACCGACCACCTCGGCACGCCGCCGCACCTTTGGCGACCCCCGTCGAAGCCAGGTCGCGCCCATTTTGTGCCCCGCGGTGTATACCGCCGTTGGGTAAAACTCACTATAGCAGATTCCTTCGGCTGGCGCAACCCGGCTGCCTGCCGAACCCAAGCGCTCAATACTTGCCCAA
>PSML01000077.1:0-11852 GCA_040290145.1 Meiothermus sp.
CCAAATACCGCATCGAGGTTTCAATCCTCACTCGAGCTTTCGCCCGAGTGCAATGCCAAGCGGTTGTGGGTGCAGTTTTACGAGCACGTTGTTTCAATCCTCACTCGAGCTTTCGCCCGAGTGCAATCGTCCCCGCCGAGCCAATCGGGGAACACGACGTTTCAATCCTCACTCGAGCTTTCGCCCGAGTGCAATCTGCGGTGACGGTCGAGGGACGACTTGGATATAGCGGGTTTCAATCCTCACTCGAGCTTTCGCCCGAGTGCAATCTCCGTATGGAGGAGTGACACTCCGCGCCCCCCCTGGTTTCAATCCTCACTCGAGCTTTCGCCCGAGTGCAATGGCCTCATACTAGCGTGCGTGGGGGACGGGTTTCAAGAAGGGGTTTGCGCGAACCCTCCAAAAGGGGTGCCGGCGCAGGGTGGGGCAAGGTGAAGCAAAAACAGGTTTTCAATGTCCTCTAGCTGATTTCTCAGCTTGCGCGAACCCCCCTGGGTTTTGGCACTTGCTTGGGGTTCGCGCAAAGCAAGTGCCCAGGTGATGCTAGATCACCAGAGGATCGTCGAAGTCGGTGTGCCCATCCAGGCCGTGCACCCGCAGGCACTTTTGGCGGCCATCGGGCAGGGTGTAGATGCACAGGCTGTCCTTGTCGTCATACCCCGTGCTTACCAAGGCTCGAGCGAGAACTCGTAATTCTCCCAGCACAGGCCATTTCTACAGGGCTGGTCGTACTCCGGGCCACGGCGGGTGAAGGTAAAAGCCAGTGGGTTAGCCATATTGGTGAGAGCACGCTGGATCAGGTGGGCTCGAGGTTGAGGCCAGCTCCGCTCACAATACTCTTCAGTTTATCAATCAACTCTTTAACGCGCTCTGGAGCAAGTTCAATGGGGGCCGAATTTCCATTCTTGCTGATATGAAAATGAGCAGCCGAGTTGCGAAGATGCTTTATTTCTTCATACAAATCTCCCAATCCTTCTGCCCAGTCCTCACTACAGTGGCGCTTAAGTTCGTCTGCGAGACTGAAATTCATAGGTTTCCTAACCTTCCACTTTACAAAAAGATGAATCCATTCGCTGGCCAAACCCACGGCTTTTTCAAAGAGGGCATGTTGATTGTACCAAAGTATGTGTTTGAATAGAGCCCGCAACTGCTGCTCCTGGGGATCTTGTCCGGTGAAAGACAAGGGCGAGATTGCATCTAATAGACGTTTTTTTAGAATTTTCATGGGTGGAGGAAGATCCTGCTCAATCCGCTCAAGCTTTTCGACGCTCTCTCGAGCAGCCAGGCCCGCTTTTTGAGGATTTTGAAGTTGCAATGCACGAGAAAAAGCTTTTAGCGATTGGATACCGTCAGACAGCTTATCGGAGTAGGATCCCGTGATATCGGCAAGCTTACCGGCATCCCCGGTATCCAAGAAGCGGTTGGTGGCAATGGCCCAGTCCAGCATACTGACAAAAGGGGCCAGGTCTATCACCGGGGCTTCGGACTGGTCTTCCTGATAGACACCGTACAGCAAATGCCTGATTTGGATGTTTTTGGCCACGCGCAAAAAGCTCATCCCCAGCAACACCAAGACCGGCAAAGAGCGAAAACCATGGGTTATGTCCAGCACAACCTCGGCGTCCTGGGGCAGTCTTTCGACCAGCTTGTTGAAAATTTCCGCGTACTCCTCCTGGTTTAGGCCGTTGGGAATATCTACTATGTCTTCTTCTACGGTGACAATACGCTTGAGGCTCTTACCGTGCTTGTCCCGTGCTTCCGGTGTGGCCAAAAACAATTTTTCGCTATCTGGCCACCACTCGGCAAGCGCTTGTTGTATGAGCGAAGCGGAGGCCGATCGACCATTCCACCTGTACTCAACTTCCCTGTAGTCACCAGTGCCTACTATGCTTAAGAGGATTTTTTTACCCATACCCCTCCCCCTCTGCGAAACAAGCTGTTCAGCTCAGCAGGTCTTTCAGACTTTGGTAGTAGCGCTCCCGTTGTAGTCCAAAGTTCTCCAGATGTCTGAGAATGGCCTCGAGGGTTTTCCGGCGAACCTCAGGGGGATGCTGGCGCAACTCCTGCATAAACCAGCTCACCTCTCCTCTGGCGTTGCGGCCATTGATGCCTTCGATTCGACGCTTGTAAGTCTGGTATAGCTCCTCCGCCAGCTCGGCCTCGCTGAGGGGCTTCGGTGGCAGGCTCACCTCGAAGTAGCCATACCCCGCGTTGGTCTTGCCCCCCAGACCCAGGTGCTCGAGGCCCCATCTGAGCAGCTCGGCAGCGGTATACCGCCACTGCGCGGCCTCCTGGCCGGGGCTACTGCCAATGGCAATCCAGAACCGGGTGCCGGGCCGCACGCTCAGGAAGGCCACCGGGTTGGGGTCGTCGAAGTCGCTGGGCCAGCCGGCCCCGCCGCCGTAGTAGCGCGGGTGGTGAACGGTGATCACGTCTTTCTGGAAAGGCCATTTGCTCTGGGGGTCCAGCCAGCCATCCCAGTAGACCAGGTAGGCCGCCTGGCCTGGGGACTTCTTCTGGGGGTTGGGGCCTTCGCCAAACAGCACCGCCTGGGCTTGCGGGTCCAGGCCAAAGCGGTCGGCGGCCCGGCGCAGAAGCCCCTTGAGGGCGCTGCCCGGCAGGTAGGGCACCCCGTAGGTATGGTGGATGGCCAGGCCGTTCTCGAGGGGGCTGGGGTTGCCCAGGCCGATGGCCAGGGGGGTGAGGGTGGTGGCCTCGAGCAGAAGGGCTTCCGAAAGGGCCGCCTTCCAGCGGTCGAAGGCTTGCTTGTAAACCGGGGGGATGGGGTTGTCTTGGATCCGCTCTAACAGCTTCCGCACCGCCTGGTTGCGGGCCTCCTGGTCATCTTCCAGCCTCAAGTAGCGCTGCAGGGCCAGCCCCGCATGGGCGGGGGGGTCATGGGGTAGGCGGCTGCGCATCCTTCCCCTCCTTCTGCACCTCGAGCTGGCTCTCGGCCATCCGCTTGAAGAAGACCCAGGCCTCCAAGACCCGCCGGGTGCGGTGCATGTACTGCCCGGCATGGTCCGTTTTCACTGTGTTGAGCAGCTGGCCTGGGGGGAGCTCCAGCACCCTGGCCACATGCTCCAGCAGCAGCCCGTAGGCCTGGGGCAGGCCTTTCTCCTCCCCTTTCTTGGCCTCGGCGAAGGCCAGGGCCTGGGCCAGGCCCATGGTGCGCACCATCACCGGGAAGTTCTGGCACAGGGCCTGGTAGCGCCCCTTGGTGCTCTGTGGAGAGGGGTCTGGATGGGCCTGCTCCACCGCTAGGACCAGCTCCAAGGCCAGGCCCAGGTCGCGCTGGGCACGGGTCTGGACAGCGCTCATACCCGGCCCTCCAGCAGGCGCACCAGGCCCCGCCCTACGCTGGCCTCACCGCCGAGCTGAAGGGTGGGGCGGCGGGTTAGCTCGGTGAAGTCCTCTCCCTGCGGGGACAGGGCGAAGAAGGACAGCAGGCTCTCGGCGGGCAGGGCCTCCTCGTACCACAAAGCCCCCCGGGCCACGGTCTTGCTCTGGCTTTCCAGGCGCACCCGGGCTATGACCTCCAGGCCGCTCTCGCAGAAGTAGTTGAAGACATCGTTGCTGACCAGGGCCAGGCGCTGGGTGAAATAGGCCTCCTCCTGGCCGAAGATGATCTGGCTGAGCTGCCGGGCCAGGCCGTCGGTCTGGCCTTTGACCTCGAGGTCGAGGTCCTCCAGGATCACCTGCTCGCCGTGGCGAAGGGTATCGCCGTGCACATACACCCCCATGCCCTGGGGCTCAGGCCAGGATAGGCTGGCCGCCAGACCCAAAGCCTGGGCGTCGCGCAGCCAGCGGTGGAGCACCAGCGGGCAGGTGATGAGGGCGAAAGTGCCGGCATAGGCCCGCACCGGCAGGGCCAAAAGCCGGGCGTCGGTCAGGGTCAGGCGTCCGGCCTGGCTGAGGTCCTCCTCTTGATCGCCCTTTTTGCGCCGGCCTGCAAAGCCATAAACGGCCCGCACCCGCTGGGCCTGCTCCGACTCGTCGGCGGGGTCGAGGCCCTGCCCATCCCGCAGCACCCCCTTGAGGCTGCTGGCGGGAATCACCGGGAACCCTGTGGCTGCCTCACGGGCTACCGGCAAGTCGACCACCGAACCCGACTCCTGTCCGGTGCCCGGATGCACCGGGGTAAGGGCTTGTAAAAAGAACGCTTTAGTCTGCATAGTTTCCCACCCCCCACAGGGCCAGACCAAAACCGTCTTTGCGGTCTTGCTCCTCATCCGATACCGGACGCAGCCAGCTCTCCAGCACCGCGCTGGCCTGGCCCTCTAGCAACTCGAAGAAGTAAACGCTTCCTGCTGGTACCATCCAGCGCACCGCTTTGGCCTGCTGGTTCCGCAGGCTCCAGCCCGAGACCGGCTCCCGCCGTCCTACCGCCGCGGCTACTAAGCGCAGCTTGACCTTGGCCAGCCCTCTGGGCAGGTGCAGCTCCCCACTTTTGTTCAGCCAGCCCGGTTTCCAGCCGTCCTCAAACAGGGCTGGGGTGGCCAACACCAACCGGATCAGCGCCCGCTGGGGGTCAAAGTTGGCAAAAGCCTCCTTGACCGACGGGGGGCAGTCGAACCAGTGCTCGCTGAGCCCCTCACAGAGGTAGAGGCGTACCGGGCGGCGCTCCCCCCCTAGGTAGCCGATGGGCTCGAGCGGGCCCTCCAGGTTGACCCGGGCCCGCAGTCGGTAGGCCTCGAGGCTGCGGTAGGTCACCCCGTAGAGCAGGCCCTCTTTGGCCCGGCCCGTGGCTGGGTCGATGGCGACGTGCAGGCGGTGTTCTTCTGGGAGGTGTACCCGGGTTTTGGGAACCCAGTCCTTGCCCAGAAGCCAGTTCACCATCTCCTGGCCGCTCCACCAGTCGTAGCCCTTCTCGGGCTTCTGATCCTGGGCGACCCGCAGGGGCAGCAGGCCTGGCGGTAGGTCGCAGCCGCCCTGCTCAAGCCGGTAGGGCTGGAGGCGCATGACCTTCGGCAACCCGTCCTTGTCACGGTAGACCAGGGCATCTCTGGGCGCGGGGAAGAAGAAGGCATCCCCTCGGGTGAGCAGGGGGCCGTACACCGGCAGGCCGTGCAGGTTCTGTAGGGCGGCGCGGTCGGCGAAGTTCAGCCCCTGGGCCAGCCCTGCTTGGGTGCGCACCAACCCGGCCAGGGTGCTGGGCAGGGGCAGGGGGAGGCTAAGGGCCTTGGTCTCGCTGCCCTCGCTCGAGGCGAAGGGCCGGCCATCGCGAAAGAGCAGGGGGCTGAGGGCCTGGATCTCCACAATGTGCTCAGGCACGAGGGGCCTCCTTGAGCTTGGGCAGGCCAGCTAAGAAGCGGGCCACGACAAGCTGCTGGGCGAACTTCTCTAGGTCTGCAGGGTTTTTCAGCGAGGGCAGGGCGATGCGGCTGGCCTCCTTGCGCTCGAGGATGCGCTGGGCTTCCCTCTGCAGTGCTTTGGGGTCGCCCAGGCCCTTGGGCCAGACCCGGGCCAGCTCGGCCAGCTCGTAGGCCAGGCCCCGGGTCAGGTCGCCCTGGGCGTAGTAGCCCAGTAGCTCGAGCCAGCGCAGCTCGTCCCACTGATCCACCACCGTGATGGGGGCACCCCCCCGGGTGTGCAGGGCCACCGCCAGGGCGTCGCGCCCCCTGTTCTTGGCCTCTTTTTCGGCCTGGCGGGCGTTATCTAGGGAGATGGAGAGGGGCTCGCGGTAGTGCACCAGCGCAAGGCCTGCCGAGAGGGTGCCGCCGGTCATTTGGCGGAAGGCCTGGGAGAGGGCCTGGGCGCAGGCGATGGCCCGGTTCACCGGCAGAAAGGCCAGCACATCGTCGCCACGGGAGTAGACCATGAAGCCGTGGTACTGGGGCACGATCTGGCGGGCCTTCTGGGCAAAACCATCCAGCTGGGCGGAGAGCTGCTGGTGGGCAAGGGGGCTCTCCTGCCGGGCGATGAGCTCGCCGATGCGGTCGCCGTCGGCGACCAGGATGGCGAAGTAGGGCTGGGGCTCTGGGATGGGGTCGTCTTCGCGATCATCGGGCATAGCACTGGGATCCCAGGATCGGCGGGCCATGGTGCGGGTATCCACCACCTTGTCCGATTTCTGCACCCCGTAGATGCGCTTGAACAGCGAGATGGCATCGAGGTGCTCGGTGGCTTTGATGCGCAGGGGTTTGTAGCCATCCGCCACCGGGACGTTGATACCTCCCCACGCCCTGGGGTCGATCACGGCAGCCCTCGAGGGGTCGAGGGGGGATTTGGGCACCCCTGTGTCGTTTTGCTGGGTGGGGGCGAAGTCCCGCAGGGCCTTGCGCCCGGCCAGCAGGCGCTCGAGCTCCCGGCGCACCTCTGGGTACTGGGCCTCGTCGGGTAGGGGCAGCCAGGCGGCGTAGACCTCGAGGAAACTCTTGAGCTGTTCTTGAGCCCGTGCTTGGTCGATCGGGCCGCCGGGCACGGCTTTGATGGCCTCCCTCCAAAGCTCCACTAGCTTCTCCTGGGCGGCTTGCTTGGCGCCCTCGGCCAGGGCTTTGGGGTCGCCTTCGACCTTAGCCAGAATCTTGTTGGCCGCATCGCCTTGGGGCCCCGCGGGGAAGATCAGACGGGCCTGCTGATCGTGCAGGTAGCGGGCTGCCGCCTTGCTGAGCTCTATCAGGAGCTGCGAACCTGCCCAGAGGTCGGCGGTGCGGCGGGCCGCAGCGATAAAGTCTTGCACCGGGCCGATGGAGATGACCAGCAGATGGCTCATAGGCGCACCTCCTGATTGAAGCCCTGGATATGGGCCGCTTTGCGCACCGCCTCGAGGGCCTCGTCGACCTCGAGGGCGTCCAGCACCGGGTCATGCTCGGGAAGTTGTAGCCTTAGCTCCTGCTCCCCAATCTTGATCCGCTCAGGGGCCGGGGCCTTGAGGATGACCACCGCAGGCCGCACGCTGCCATCGGCGAAGGCCACCGGCTTGAGGATCACCGGCGAGGCCATGCGCCGGCCCTGGGGGGAGAGGGCCTCGAGGGTGCCGACAAAGCTCTCCCCCAGGCGCTGGTAGACGATGGGCAGGCCCAGGTAGGGCTTGACCAAGGCGATCCGCTCCTGGTCGCGGCGAAGGGCCAGCAGGGTTTTGTGATCGCGCCACTTGCCCCCGGCCATGGGGGTGTAGTCCATGATCTGGCCGGTCTGCGCATCCTCTACGAAATGGCCCTTACGGAAGCGGGCCCAGAAGGAGCCCAGCTCCCGCCAGGCACTGTGGCCTTTGTGAGGGTCGGCGTTGCTGGGTTCGCCTAGGCAGATCAGCGCGCCGGCCAGCAGGGTGTGCTGGGGTGCCCCTGCAGCGTGGCCCGCAAACCAGTCCCTGAGCTGCTGGGGGCTGGCTGGCAACCAGTCTTGGGGGTTGGCTGTGGCCTCGAGCGCCCCCAGCCCCCGGCGGGTCCGGGCCCCGATGCCGCCAAAGGCGATCCAGGCCCTAAGAGCCCGGCGAAGCTGCTCCCTCTCGCGCTCGGGAAGGTCCAGGGTGAGCTCGAGGGCAAACTCCACCCACTGCAGCCCGCGGGCCTCCGTCAGCCCCTCGGACTTGTTGGGGTTGAAGGGGTGCAGAAAGTAGCGCTCCATGGGGCCGGTTCTGGCCGTGCCCTTGTCGGGCACCAACTCTGAAGGCTGGACCGATGGCCCGGTCCTCTGCTCCACCACCCGCAGGGCTACTTGGCCATAGCGCTCCGCACTCCCCCAGATGGCCTCCTCGGCCCGGAACAGCTCCTGCGGCGTAGGGTACTGCCCTCCCGCCACCGCCCGCCACCAGAAGCGCAACTGCCCCCGCACGCCCGCCGCGCGGACGGGGTTTTGCGGGTCAACCTCGCGGGGGGTGGCGCTGCCGCCGAACAGGGGGGTGATGGTCTTGAGCTCGAGCCGCCAGGTGTGCAGCTTGGGCTGGTGCAGGCTGGGGGCTGGGCTGGGGATCGTCCGCGGCATGGCTAGGCCCCCTTCCAGCGCGAACCCGCCCCGTCCCCAAGGGGGTCGTCCTGGTCCCAGCTATCGAGCTCGAGCATCCATACACCTCTGGGCAGCTTGCTCGGGTCGGCCACCACCTTGTGGTCGGCAAAGCTGCGCGGTGGCCGGCTGGGGTCCCGGCGGCGCACCTCCACCACCTGGCCCAAGTCCAGCAGGCGGTGGGCGGGGATGCAGCCCAGCCTGGCCTGGCGCCGGTTCTGCTCGGCCAGGTGGGCGCTGATGAAGCCTCGAGCAGCATACAGGCCATAGGAAATCTGGCTTTTGCGCCCCATGGTGCGCAGCTTGTCCTCGGGCTGCTGGGCCTCCCAGCGCAGGTAGTCCTCCAGGGTCTTGGCGTTTTTCACCTCCTCGGACACCGCCCCGCGGGTGATGCTGAACTTGGCGGGAAAGATGGGGTCGGGGTTTCTGGCGAAGGTGATCTGCACCGGCCCGGCATAGGCCCTGGTGCTCATCACCGCGCCAAAGGTGCGCACATCGAAGAACTGTGCACACATCCAGCGGCGGGCGGCCTCCGCCTTGTTCTTGCTACCGGTAAAGCCGCCGGTCTGCTGGTGGGCCTCGAAGATGGGCCGGTTCAGGTTGGTGCTGTGCTGCACGGGAACCCCAGCAGCCTGGACGTAGTTGCGGATGCGACGCTTCAGGGCCACATCGCTCACCAGGCCGTGCCCGTCCTCGGGGTCTACCCGGGGGGCGTTGCCGGAGTTGGGGTTGCCGTCCTTGACGTCGAACAACCGCAGGGACTCGTAGCGGTTTTGGATGGGGGTCATGCGCTCTCCTTTTTCCTTGCGTCCTGCCGCCATCTGCTGGTAATAACCCAGGGCGAACAGGCTTTGCTCCTCCAGGCTCAGGGTACGCGGCAGGTTCTTGCCCAAAGTTTTCCAGACCAAGGCCAGCTGGCTATTGAACCAGTAGGCCACGGCCTTGATCTTGGCCGGGTGGTGCTGGGAGAGCCGGCCCAGCACCAAAGCCCGGGTACTGGAGGCGGCCCCGTAGCAGCCCTCAATCACCCCAGCGTTGATCTCCGAGCCGCTGGCCGACCCCTGAATCTGGGCCAGCAGGTACATCAGGCGGCCACAGTGGTAGGCCGGACTGGGGTGGTTTAGGTCCAGTTCTTCACTCATGCGGTACCCTCCTTTGCGGTTGTGGCAGACCTTCAAGAGGCCCATACGGGCATAGATACGCCCCAGGGCGGCGGCATCGGGCTGCTTGGCGCGCAGGGTCTCGGTAAAAGCCCCGGTCATCACCTCGGCGGTCTGGGTTTCCATCATTTTGGCAACCGCCGCGTAGGGGATGGGCAGGTGGGGGTTGAGGGTGGCGCGCCAGAGAGGGGTCTGTAGGGGGGCTAAGCGGCTGGGATCCCTCATCCAGGCCTGCACGCTGCGCAGGCTGGCCTTCTCCTTCACCTCGTTGTGCATCAGGCTGATGCAGCGCACCGGCTGGACCACCTCGATGCGCTGGATCTGCCAGTACCTCAAGGGCTCCTGTCGGCCAGGGTCAAAGTCCAGGTAGATGGCATCGGAGATACCCCGCGCCGCGCTGGGGGTGATGATGGGGTAGTTAAGGCGCTCTACCTTGAACTCAGGCCGGGTGAAGCAGGCCGGCTCACCCCAGACTTTCAGGGTAAAACTCTGTTGCACCCCTCCTCCTCCTCACATATATAAAACGGATCCAAGCAGCCTGGGCGTTCAGATGACCAGGCCCTGCCCCTCTTCTGAGGTGAAGCCAGTTGGGGATGGTAGTGGGCTTCCTCCGGGCAGAGATACCAGTCGGGAACCTTGCCCTTGCGCCCGAGCGCGGAAAGACCGTTTCCAAGAAGGATGGAGGGCAATGTGCTGTCGAAGCCTGCCCCTAAATCGGCGCCTCCAGCCGCCGAGCGGTCTTCCGCGCACTCTGCGGTCGGCCCAGCCAGTACCCCTGGCCGAGGCGGAAGCCCTGGGCCAGCAGGTAGCGGTGCTGGGTCTCGGTCTCGATGCCCTCCACGATGACCTCGAGGCCCAGCCCCTCGCCCAGGCTCCTCACCGCCGCCAGAACCCGAGCCGTGGGGGAGTTGGGCAGGGGGTCTTCCCCCAGATCGCGCAGAAACCCCTGGCCCAGCTTGACCGCCTGGATCGGCAACCGGGTGAGCTGCTCCAGCGAGGAGTAGCCGGAGCCGAAGTCGTCGAGGTGCAGCGGGTGCCCGCGCTCCGCCAGCGCCTGCAAGACCCCCATGGCCGCAGGCTCCAGGGCCAGGCCCTCGGTCACCTCCAGGATCAGCCTTTGCGGCCCGATCCCAGCCTCCCGGCAGTGGGCGGCGACGGCCTCGGGGAGGCCGGGCCCCAGCTGGAGGGCGGAGAGGTTGACCGCCACGGGGATGCCCCAGGCCGCGGATGCCTGGGCCGCCTGGGCGATGGTCCAGTCGCCCAGCTCAGCCATCCATCCCTGGCGCTCGGCCAGCGGGATGAATCGCCCCGGGGGGATGAGGCCTCTGTGGGGATGACGCCAGCGCAGCAGGGCCTCCAGATGCACCGGTCTGCCCCCGGCAAGCTCCAGCACCGGCTGGAAGTAGAGCCGCAACTCGCCCCGCTCGGCCGAAGGGCGCCGCCGGGAGATGGCCCGGTAGAGGGCCTCGACCAGCCACTGCTCCTCCAAGAGGGCCTGCTGCAGGCTGGCCTCGAAGAAGACGGCCTGCCCCGGAGCCGCTTGGCTCAAGGCCACCTCGGCCTGCTGCAGCAGCTCTTCCGGGGGGGTTTGGGGGCTGGCCAGGGCGATCCCCACCGCAGGAGGGGTGGTGGGGCCGGCCAGGTTCGGGATCGGCTGGGCCAGCGATTGGCGCAGGCGCTCCACCACCGGCAGGGCTTCGCTGGGCTCGTCCACCCCGTCCAGCAGCAACCAGAACCGCCGCCCATCCCAGGCCAGCAGATCGCCCAGGCGAACTCCCTCGAGGATGCGCCGGCCCACCGTCTGCACCACCGTAACCCTCCACTGCGGACCGTACAGCTCCTCCAGGCGCTCGAGGTCGGGCAGGCGCAGGGCCAGCAGGGCCCGCCCCCCCGCGCTCCGCGGCGCAAGCAGCGTCTCCAGCAGAAGGGCCAGGTTGGCCAACCCGGTCTGGGGGTCATGGCGGCGCAGGTGTTCCGCGCGCTGATGCAGGTCTTCCTTCTCCAGCACCAGGGCCAGGTGGTAAGCCAGCACCTCGGCGTGGCGCAGGTCCAGCGCGTCGAAGGCGTCCGCCCGCCCGAAGTGGTCGAGGTAGAGGTAAGCCCGCACCTCCCCTCTAACCACCACGGGAACCGAGAGCATGGCCTGGATCCGGCCCGCTTTCCCAACCCCCTCCAGCACCGCCCGCCGCTGGGGGTCGATCCGGGCGTTGAAGCGGGCCAGGTCCTCCGCGCCGAAGATTCGCGCCTGGATGTGCCGGCTGAGGGATAGGGGCTCAGCCGGGTCCAGGCTCACCTGGGAGAGCGCCTCCAGGTCGTACCCCTCGGCGGCCACAAAGTGGAAGCGCCCGTCCGGGCCGCGCAGGGTGACGCTGCCGGCCTGGGCCGCCGGCACGATGCGCAAGGCAGCCTCCAGCACCCGGCGCAGCAGCGCCACGGGGGGGTTGCCCGCGCCGGTCGTCAAGGTGGCCGCGAGCAGGTCGGTCATCTCCTGGCGGAAGCAGTCTTGGCGGTACTCATCGGAGATGTCGTAGCCGCTGCACTGCAGCTCCACCGGCCTTCCCGCCGGGTCGCAGACCGCCACGAACTCCCAGCGGCTGCGGCTCCAGGCCACACCGGGGCGGGGCTTGCCAAACTCGACCCAGAACGCCTCCCCAGGGCGGGCCAGAGCCTGCTGCACCACCTCCGCGACCCGGGGCCGGTCGGCGGGCTCGACCTGATCCAGCGCGAAGTCCCCCAGCGGCAGCCGCT
>PSML01000078.1:0-10358 GCA_040290145.1 Meiothermus sp.
GCCTGTGGTTGGAAGGCCCAGGCCGATGTGAACGGCGCCCTCAACATCTACGAGAGGGCATTCCAGGTATCTCCCGTGGTCACGGGCGTGGCCCGTACCTTGAAGGGGAGTAGTGGCCGTGTGGCGCGGCCCGTGGTCTTGTCATTCCGATTGGGATGGCATACGGTCCACGAACCGAAGCGCAAGTGCTCCTTGCGTGCATCCGCTTGAGGATGCCCCCGAATTGATTCGGGGGAGGATGTCACAGCCCCTCCACCGGGTCGGCCTCGAGCCTCCCGATCGCCCGCCGCACCGCTTCAGGCACCCGGGCCGACTCCTCCCCGTTCATCCACACCTGCACCGTCTGGGCTTTGGCCGCCAAGGCCCCCTCGGCGTAGATCTGGTAGACGGTGCGGAAGCTCTTGTTGCCCACCGCGCTCACCCGGACCCGCACCTCGACCGCCTGGTCCAGCAAGACTGGCCTCAGGTAATCGAGTTCCGAGCGGGCCACCAGGGTTTTGAACTCGGGAAGGCCGGGCTCGAGCCCCCGCAGGGCTTGGTAGTAGGCTGCGCGGGCCTCTTCCAGATAGCTCAGATAGACCGCGTTATTCACGTGCCCGAAGGTGTCGAGGTCGCTGTAGCGGACCCTGATGGGGATGCTCACCGGGAAAACCACCCCTCCAAGATACCGCCCCTGAGAGAACCCGCGCGTTTGGAGCGGCTGGCGTGACCTCTGCGGGGGGCCGCTTGCTGGGTTGGCTCGAGCGATACACCGGGGGAGCTCCTATACTTTAGGCATGAGCTCTGTGGCGGAACTTCCTCGCTGGGATTTATCCCCGCTGTTTTCGGGGCTGGACACTCCCGATTTCCAGGCGGCTTGGGACCACCTGCAAAACCGCATCCGCTGGCTCGAGACCCTGATGAGCCGTCACGGGGTAGGCCAGCCCTCCGACAAAGACGCCTTCCACCAGATCATTGCCGCGCTGAACGACATCTATGAGGCCCAGACCCCGCTCAGCGCTTATCTCTACGCGCTCACCTCGACCGACGCCACCGACCAGGCCGCCCAGGCCAAACTCTCCGAGTACGAGAGCCTGCTGCTCCAGATGCAGCGGCTGCGCCCCCGGCTCACGGCTTGGCTGGCGACGCTCGAGCCCGCCCGGGTCGAAGCCGGGGAGTACAAGATCCTGATCGAGGAGGCCCAGGTGCAAGCCCAGCACATGATGAGCGAGCCCGAGGAGATCCTGGCCTCCGAGCTGTCGCTCTCGGGGGGGGCGGCCTGGGCCAAGCTGCACGGCAACCTGACCAGCCTCATCACCGCCCGGGTGAACGGGGAGGAGCGGCCGATGTCGGCGGTGCGGCTGTTGGCGATGAACCCCGACCCCGCCGTGCGCAAGGCCGCTTACGAAGCCGAACTGAAGGCCTGGGAGGCCAACGAGGTAGCCATAGCGGCGGCGCTCAACGGCTGGAAAGGGGAGCAGAGCACCCTCAACCGCAAGCGCGGCTGGCCCGACGACCTCGAGCCCACCTTGAGGCAAAACCGCATCACCCGCCGGGCCCTGGCGGCCATGCAGGCCGCGATGGTGGAGAGCTTCCCGATGTGGCGGCGCTATTTCCGGGCCAAGGCCCGGGCGCTGGGCAAAGAGCGGCTCGATTGGTGGGACCTCTTCGCCCCGATCGGCTCCGCCGGGGGGACCCGCTGGAGCTGGGAAGCGGGCCAGCGGTTCATCGTGGAGCACCTGGCCGCCTTCTCCCAGGCCGATGCCGATCTGGCCGCGCGGGCCTACGCCGAGCGCTGGATTGACGCCCTTCCGCGCAAGGGCAAGGTCGGCGGGGCCTACTGCATGCCCATCGGGGGGGGAAAAAGCCGCATCCTCACCAACTACGAGGAGAGCTTCAACGGGGTCTCGACGATGGCCCACGAACTCGGCCATGCCTATCACAACCACTGCCTGGCCGCCAAGCCGGCCCTTTTGCGCCAGGGGCCCATGACCCTGGCCGAGACCGCCAGCATCATGAACGAGACCATCATCACCGAGGCTGCCTTACGCGCGGTGCCCGAGGCCGAGCAGGTCACCATCCTGGAGGGCAACCTGCAAGACGCGGCCCAGGTGGTGGTGGATATCCACTCGAGGTTCTTGTTCGAGCAGTGGGTCTTCGAAAAGCGGCGTGAGCGGGAGCTTTCCCCCAGCGAGTTCAAGGAACTCATGCTCGAGGCCCAAGCCGCTACCTACGGCGACGCCCTGGCCTCCTACCACCCCTACATGTGGGCGGTAAAGGGGCACTACTACGGCATCGACTTCTACAACTACCCCTACGCCTTCGGGCTCCTCTTCGGGCTGGCCCTCTTCAAGAGGTATCAGCTCGAGGGGCCGGATTTCGTGGCCCAGTACGACGACCTGCTGGCCTCGGTGGGCACCCATCCGGCCCAGGAGTTGGCCGAGCGCTTCGGCTTCGACCTGGAGGACCCGGGCTTCTGGGCCGGGGGGCTCGAGGTGCTGGCCGAGCGGGTGATGCGTTTCGAGGGGCTGGTGGGGTAGAGGCTCGGTCGGGCTTATGCCGGGAAAGCCGAGGGCCGACGGCGCATGGCTTTGGACCTCCCCTCTGACGTCCCGGCCAAAAAAATAGAAAGCCAAACTTGACAAAATATAAAACCTAGCCTTACACTTCCTCAAAGGAGGTGGCAAGGATGTCTGTTTTGAACAACTGGCAGGAGCTCGAGCGGCTGAGCCACGAGCACATCGCCACCCTGCTGGCCGAGGCTGAGCAAAACCGGAGGCTGCCCCGTATGAGGTTGCGGCGGCGGATCGCCTTGTGGCTCAAGGCCTGGGCCGAGAAGCTAGAGAGCGAGCCTTACTGGGTGCGGGAGGAAAAGGCTTCCTATGGATGAGCGCAGCCGCATTCAAGCTTTGCTCTCCCAGGGCCGGATCACCCAAGAAGAGGCCGAGGAAGCCCTCGACGAACTCGAGGCCACCCTAAAGCTCACCCAGGGCGAACACAAGCTGGTGATGGACAGCGGCGACGCCGAGATCACCTTCGTGGATGGCTCGGTGACGGTGGGCGGGGTGCTGGGTAACGGAGCCCTCGACCCGAGGGGCCATTTTCAGCAAAAAGGGCGGGTGTTCAAGGGCGTCGTCGGTAGGGGTGCGGCCAAGCTGAGCATTCAAATGGGAAATGGCGATTTGACCCTGGAAGACCGGAGTGCTTCCGCTTAGGGGGATCAACATGGACGAACGGGAACGGATTGAAGCGTTGCGGCGTGAAGGGAAGATCAGCCACGAGGAAGCCCAGATGCTCCTGGAGGCCCTGGAATCCGCGGACCGGGTCGAGAGCGAAGTGCAGACCAACCTCGAGCCGGAGGGGGGGTGGGCCTACCAGAGCCAGCCCAGCCCGGCAGGGATGCGCTGGGTCAAGGTGAACGTGCTGGCGGGCGGGCTCGAGGTCCGGGTAGACCCCAGCCTGCAAGAGCCGCAGTTGTGGGGGGAGGCCCTGGTGCGGCAGGTCGGCCAGGACTTCGTGGTCGAGCCCCAGCCGGTGCAGGGCGGTTTCCTGGGCGGGCTCTTGAAGAACCTCAAGGCGGGCGGGCTGAAGCTCCGCATCCCGGCGGGTTGGGGCCTCGAGCTGGACGGCAAGGCCGCGGACATCGAGGTTGACGGGGTGGCTTTCGTCCGGGGCCATCTGCTGGCCGGGGACATCGAGCTATGCGGGGTGGGTGGCCTCGACCTGGACGTGAAGGCCGGGAACATCCAGGGCAGCCTCCTGCTCCAAGGAGGCAGCCACCGCTTGCGCATCGAGATGGGCAACGCCCAGGTGCGGCTCTTGCCGGGCTCGAGCGTGAAGCTCAAGGCCGGGGTGGGGCTGGGGAACCTCGAGACCCCCGGCCACCAGGTCGCAGGCGGCGCGGGAACCCTCGAGGCCTATGTCCGCATGGGCAACCTGGAGATCGAAGGGTAGGGAAGAGGCCAGCCTATGGAGGACAAGAAGAAGATCATGGACATGGTGAAGGAGGGCAAAATCTCGATTGACCAGGCCCTCGAGCTCCTGGAGGCGCTCGAGCCGAGCGAAGAACGCCGGGGGGGGCTCACCGTGCCCACCCCGCCGGGCACGGCCCGGCTGCTGCGCATCCAGGTGGATGCCGCCGACGCCAAAGTGCGGGTGAACGTGCCGGTGGCGCTCGCCAGGTTCGCCCTCAACTTCGTGCCGGAGGACGCCAGGGAGAACCTCTCCGACCGGGGGATCGACCTCTCCAGCCTGCTCGATTCGCTCAAAGGCGACCTGCCCGAAGGCCGCCTGGTCGAGATCGAGGGGAGCGACGACGGCGAGCCGTTCAAGGTAGTCGTCGAGGTGGTGTGACCGTGCTCGAGCCGCGCAAAGTTCGGCTGCTGCGCCCGCGCTTCGTATACCTGAGCGTCCGGGTGCGAGAGCTAAAGATCCCGATCTTTTTGGTGATCCCCTTGAGCCTGCTCGAGCTGGCCTTGTGGACCGGCGTCTGGATCTTGGACGGGCGCAGGCTATTCGCCGGGGGCAAGGAGGAGCAAGCCGTTCGGGGGCTGGCCCGGGCGCTGCGGGGCTACGAGGGCTTCCGCCTGGTCGAGGTCGAGGCCAAGGGTGGGGTGGCGGTCAAGCTCGGGCTCTGGTGAGGGGAGAATGGGGACTGGCATGAACCATCCGTTGAAGAACCTAGACTTCCGCTGGCTCCTCACCTCGAGGGTCTGCGACAACCTCAGCCTGGGCTTTGCCGAGGTGCCCCTCTTGTGGTGGGTGCTGGAGAGGACCGGCCAGGCCTCCCTCGTCGCCACCGTTGCCCTCATCGGGGCCATAGGGGCCTTGATCGCGGCCCCTTTGGGTGGGGTCTGGGCCGACCGGGGCCACAAGAAGCGCCTGATCCAGCTCACCTACGCCGCCGACGCCCTGGTGCAGCTCGCGATGATCTGGGGGATCGCCAGCGGCCACCTGAGCCTGTGGGGTGTGTACGTGCTGGTGGGGCTGGCCTCGCTCTTCGGCAACCTGCGCAGCTCGGCGTTAGGGGCCTTGCAGCCTTGGTTGCTCGAGCCCGAGCAGTACCAGCAGGGCAACGCGGTGATGAGCCTGGCCACCACCCTGGGCATGGCCGCCTCGTTCGCCCTGGCGGGGGGCATCACCGGGTTTATGGGGGTGGCCGGGGCCTTGTGGGTGGGCCTGCTCCTGATCGTGCTGGCGGCACTTTTGCTCTTTCCCATCAAAGAGCCCCGGGTGGCCTCGCCCACCGCCCAGGAGCGGGCCGGCGGGGCCATGCTGGAAGGCCTGCGCTTCATCCGGCAGACCCCGGTGCTGTTTTGGATCATCGCCATCGCCATGCTCATCAACCTGATCCTGGCCCCCTTTGGAGCGCTGGCGGCCCCTTATGCCAAGCTTTTAGGGGGCGGGGCTACCCAGTACGGCTTGCTCAACGCGGCCTTGATGGGGGGCCAGCTGGCCGGGCTGGTGATGATGAACCTCATCCGGGTCAAGAACCCCTTTCTCACCTTCTTGCTCGGCACCTGGGGGCTGGCCGCCGGGGTGGGCCTGCTGGCGGTGGCCCCGCACATGGTCGTGGCGCTGGCCTTGCTGGCCGGGTTCGGCATGGCGGCTGCCTTCATGGACGTCCAAGCCATGACCCTGGCCCAGCAGATCATCCCCAAGGAGATGATGGGGCGGGTGTTCGGGGTGTTGCAGGGGCTCAACATGGGGGTGCAGCCGCTGGGTCTGGCCGCCGCCTCCGGCCTGCTGGCGGTGACGGGGGTACGGACCATCTTCGGGCTGATGGGGGCCCTAATGCTCCTGGCCTCGCTGGCCTGGCTCCAACGCCCGGTGCGCTCAGCCCTCAACCCCTCGCCGCCTCTGTCCGGCTCAGTCTGATCCAGCCTTGGCACCTGACGATGCCCCAGGAGGTAACAGATGCGAATCTATCCCATGCCCACGACCTGCCCCGCTTGCCACAGCCGGTTGCGGGTGAGCGGGCTGGTCTGCTCCAACCCGGACTGCCGCACCGAGATCAAGGGCGAGTTCGAGGCCAACGAGTTCGCCCTCTTGCCGCCGGAGCCGCTCGAGTTCCTGCGGCTTTACATCAAGAGCGGGGGAAACCTGAAAAAAGTCGAGAGCATTCTGGGGGTCTCCTACCCCACCGTGCGCTCGCGCTTCAAGGACATGCTCTACGCCCTAGGTTACGAGATGCCCGAGGAGCCCGAACCCCCCCAGACCGACCTGGCCAAGCGACGCTCGGAGATCCTCAGCGCGCTCGAGCGAGGGGAGATCACCGCTGAGGAGGCCAATGCGCGGCTGCGGGCGCTCAAGCGGGGTGGGTAGGTCACGGCTTGGCCGCAACCAGCGCCGCCGCCCGGCGCAACGAGACGCTGAAGGTCGAGCCCTTGCCGACCTCGCTCTCCACCCAGACCGCTCCCCCGTGGGCCTCCACGATGGCCTTGACGATCGACAGGCCCAGCCCGCTGCCCCCGCGTTCGCGGTCGCGGGCTTTGTCCACCCGGTAAAACCGCTCGAAGAGGTGGGACAGGTGCTCGGGGGGGATGCCCTCGCCGTTATCCTCGACGCGGATCACCACCCGCTCTTGCAGGTCGCGGGCCACCAGCCGGATCTCGCTGGCCTGGGCTTTCTGGGCGTTGGAGACTATGTTGGCGAAGACCTGATGCAGCCTTTCCACGTCCCCCAGCACCCACAAGTCCTCGGGGACCTCGAGCCGGATCCTCCCTCCCGCGAGGAAGCTCTGCCCGTACTCCTCGGCGATCTCCGCGAGCAGGGTGTGGAGGTGCACCGGGGAGAGCTCGACCCGCCAGGTTCCGCCGGTCTTGGAGAGCTCGAGCAGGTCCCCCACCAGTTTTTTCATCCGCTCGGCCTCGCGCTTTACGATCTCCAGGCTCTCCTTCTGCTGAACGGTGAGCGGGGTGCGCCGCAGCAGATAGTTCACGTGGCCCAAGATCGCCGTGACCGGGGTGCGTAGCTCGTGGGAGGCGTCGGCCAGGAAGCGGGTCTGGGTCTCCCAGGCTTCCTCCAGCCGGGCCAGCATCCCGTTCAGCGCCCGCACCAGGGCAGCGACCTCGTTGTTGCCCTCGAGTTCGGGCAGCTTGGCCGGGCGCTCGCTCATCCCCTCGGCCCGCTTGGCGACCCACTCCAAAGGCTCGAGGGTACGGCTCATCAACCGGTAGGCCAGCCAAGCCCCCAGCAGCAAGACGATCAAAGCGGTAGCGGTGTAGATGCGGGCCAGTTGGTCTAGGGTGAAGTGGATGGACTCCGTGGGGCGGCCTACCGTCGAGATGACAAAGTCGCCGCCGCTTCCCTGAAGCAGCACCGCGTTGACCAGCAGGTTGATCCGCCCGCCCTGCTCGAGGGGAAGGGACAAGGTAGTCCAGGTCTCCCCCCGCGCCAGCAGCTCTTCGTAAGCCCGTTTAGGCAGTACCAGGCGCTGGTTGGGTTGCAGCAAGGGGCCTTTGACCACCTCTACCGCCGAGAGCAGATCGGGCAGGGTGGGTTTGCCGGTGCGGATGAAGCCGTAATCGATCTGCGAGTAGACGTTGGCGGGCAGGGCCAACTTGAGGATATCCACCACCTGAACCTGCTCCCCGATGAGGCGGATGACCTGCTGGGTGGAGGCCTGGATCTCGCTGCGCAGGTTGCGGTAGAGAAAACCTTGCAGCAGGCCATACACCACCGCCCCGATCAGCGTGAGCGAGGCCATCAGCAAGGCCACGGTGAGCAGGGTGACGCGGGTGCGGAGGGTCATATGGAGCCCCGCCCAAGCAATCGCCTAGTCCTCTCTGAGCACGTACCCTACACCGCGCACCGTATGGATCAGGCGGCGCTCGCCGACGCCCTCGAGCTTCTTGCGCAAGTAGCCGATGTACACGTCCACCACGTTGCTACCGCCTTGGTATCCGGGCCAGACCTTCTCCTCGATCTCGAAGCGGCTAAAGACCTTGCCGGGGCTTTTGGCGAGCAGCTCCAACAGCTCAAACTCCTTGTTGGAGAGCTCGATGCGGCGGCCATTGCGGTACACCTCGCGGCCCTCGAGGTTGATGATCAGGTCCGCCACCCGAATCTCCCCGGTGATGGCCGGGGTCACCCGGCGCAGATGGGCGCGGATGCGGGCCAAGAGCTCCTCGATGGAGAAGGGTTTGACCAGGTAATCGTCAGCCCCCGCATCGAGGCCCTCCACCTTGTCTTCGACCCGATCTTTGGCGGTGAGGATCAGGATCGGCACGTTGGAGGTTTTGCGAATGCGCCGCGCCACCTCTATGCCATCCATCACCGGCAGCATTAGATCCAGGACCACCAGGTTGGGGTTGGTCTCGCGGAAGCGGGAAAGCCCGGTGATGCCGTCGTAGGCCACCTCGGTTCGGTAGCCCTCGGCTTGCAGCTCGAGCTCGATGAACCGGGCGATGTCCTTCTCGTCTTCAACGATGAGGATCAGGGGTTGTTCCATAGACTCCATGCTAGCAGGGTAGACCACATTCTCATGAGAAACGCCCCAATGGACTAAGAAAACTCTCAAATTATGAGACATCCGCCCCCTGGCGTCCGGACCGAACGGCTCCTATCTCAAGTAAAGCGACAACACCGCCAGGTACATGAAGATGCTGCCAGCCAACACGAAAAGATGCCAAATGCCGTGAAAGCCGATCACTCCAGGAAAGGGGTCGGGCCAGCGGATGGCATAGTTGATCGCTCCCAGGCTGTAGGCGGCCCCCCCCGCCACCAGCCAGACCACCGAATCGGGGGGAAGGTGGAGCTTGGGCCAGAAGAACACCACCAGCCAGCCCAGCCCCACGTAGCTGAGGGTGTAGAGCCAGCGCGGCGCTTGCAGCACGAACACCCGGAAGAGCACCCCGGATAAGGCCAATCCCCACACCAAGCCCATGGCCCAGGGCTTCCAGGAAGGCTCGATGGCCTGTAGTACCACCGGGGTGTAGGTTCCGGCGATAAACAGGAAAATCGCGGCGTGATCCAGACGGCGCAGCCCCAGCAAAACCCCCTCGCCAACCCGGAGGGCGTGATACAGCGAGGAGGCGGCGTACATCGCGGTCATGGAGAGGCCAAATACCAGCGCTCCCCAAAGCTTGACCGTATCTCCATCGGAGAGCAGGACCAACGCGGCGGTTCCGACCAGGGCCAGCACCACGCCGACGAGGTGGGAATAGGCGTTGAAGGGCTCTCGAAACACCTTTAGATTTTACCCACCTAGCGCAAAAGCCGCACCGCCTCGAGCACGGTCTTGGGGTCTTGCTGACCGCTCGAGCGGCACTCCTCCAGGAAGTTTTCCAGCACCAGCTCGCCGATGCCGTCGAGTGCGCCGCGGATCCCCGCGAGCAGGGTGAGGACTTCGGTGCAGGGGCGGTCCTCCTCGACCATCTTGCCTAGGCCCCGCACCTGGCCTTCCAGGCGGCGCAGGCGGTTGAGCACCTTGTGTTTTTCTGCGGCTTTGATCATGGGATATGGGGTACTTGGCTCAGCAGCTCGATCAACTGGACCCGGTTCAGGCTGCCCAGATGGCGGGCCTTGACGCGGCCATCCGCCCCGATGAGCAAGGTGGTGGGCAGGCCCCCCACCTCGAGCCTCCTTTGCACCTCCCCAGCATCTAAGTAGGCGCTGCCGATGCCAACTTCATCGAGGTACCTGCGCACGGTGGGGGCATCCTCGCCGGAGTTGAGAAACGCGATGGGGTAACCCTGCCGGGCGTACTCCGCCAGGAGGGGCATCTCCGCCCGGCAAGGCGGGCACCAAGTGGCCCAGACGTTGACCACAATCGGCTTGGGCAGGTCCTTCCAGGCTACCAAGCTGACGCTCCCGTCGGGGGCCAGGCGCTCGAGCCTCAGGTCGGGGGGCAGGGCCTGGGCGGCTGGGCTGGGCACGGGTTTGAGTAAAAGGGGGAGCCAGGCGAGGCCTAGCGCGAGTGCCCCGGCGGGGAGAAGCCGGACCGAATCCCGCCTCAGACGCCAGAGGGCAAAAAGTCCGGCTCCCAGTAGCCCCCACCCCCAGGCCAAGCCTCCGCTGCGCAGATCCACCAGGGCCCAGAGGGCCGGGAGGATGCCCCCTTGCACGAAGGCCTGGGGCTGCTCGAGGGCGTACCCTAGCCGAGCCGCCAGCACCCCCAGCAAAACCGCCGGCCAGGCCACAGCATCTAGCCTGGGCTGCCGTAGCCGGCCCACCAGGGTCAGGAAGACCAGCACCCCCACCATCAGCGAGAGGCGGCCCCACTCGATGACCAGCGGACCCAACCTCAGGGCGTCGGGGGTGAAGCTCATTTTTGCACCGGATACCCGGCGGCTTGCCAGGCCAGGAGGCCGCCCTGGACGTTATGGACGTTGCGGAAGCCTTTGGCCGCCAGGAACTGGCTGGCCTGGGCGGAGCGG
>PSML01000078.1:10366-11740 GCA_040290145.1 Meiothermus sp.
CAGATCACGTAGACCGGGACGTTCTTGGGTATTTCCGCGAGTCGGCCGGCCAGCTGGCCCAGCGGGATCAGCCGGGCACCGGCCACATGCCCGGCAGCGAACTCGTAGGGCTCACGCACATCCAGGATGAACCGGGGAGCCGGGGCCTGGCGGAGCTGCTGCACGCTCAGGTTTGGGTAACCGGTCTGGGCCCAAGCCCCCATCAGCCCCAACAAGGCGAGCAGGTATAGCTTGGGCTTCACGCCTGTACCCCCACCCCGGCGGCTTTGAGGGTGGTCTCGAGGAAGACCCGCTCGGGCTGCCCGCCCAGCACCCGCTCGGTCCCCTGACCGCTGATGATGGTGTCGGGCACCCCGGAGATGCGGTACTGCTCTGAGAGCAGCGGGAACTCGTTGGCCTCGATGCCTTCGGCAACGATGTGGGGGTTGTGGAAAGCGAAGCGGAAGGCGGTAAGCACCGCGCGGGGGCAGTAGGGGCAGGTAGGGGTGACAAAGCTTTGCATCCGCACCGGCTGAGTGATCTTCTGAAGCTCGCCCTGGATCTTGTTCCCTAAGCCGCTGTTCCCAGTGCCCAGCATCAGCAAGGCCTCGATCAGGGTGCTGAACTCGTACCCCGCAGGCAGGCCGACAAAGCGGATGTTGCTGCGGCTCGAGCCCGCCTCGCGCAACAAGGTGGTGGGGGCCAGCTTCAGGCCCAAGGCTTGGGCCTCGGGGTCGGCCAGGGTTTTCTCTACCACCCTGAGGTGCTCGTTGAGGGCCGCGACCTCCCGCAGGAGGGCTAGGGTTTCCTCTTGCATACCCGGTTCATCCTGGCCGGGCACAACCAGGCCACTCCCTCTGAAGACCACCATCTCCACCGGACTTTGGATGGGGGCTAGGGCCTCGCGCACCTGGGCTTGGATCTTCTCGTCCAAAAAGTTCATCCATGGCTCCTTTGGTCTCCCGTGAGGGTAGTACCCCTTAGGGATATCGGGCATTATACCCCCTATGGGTATAACATGCAAGCGGGTCGTCCGGGGAAAGCTTGGCACAGATCGGTATCGGGCGACCGCTCACCCCCACCCGACCGAACCTTGGCTCAAGGAAGGGGCCGCCCTGCGGCTGGATGAGTGTGGGCCGGGTGGTCCAACGGTGACCCTGGCCTGGACTGGAGCCCTCTTCTGGCAGAGCCTCCTCAAACCCCCTGTCCCCCACGGCACATAATAGGGTAAGCAACGAGGCGCTATACTGTGGGAGTACCAATGACCCGCCGCCAGATGCGCTACCTTCGCCGCGAAGCGGGGTGGAGGGCCCAGCGGGGGTTCTCCCGCAAGCAGAAGGGGAGCAAGAACCGTGACAAGGCCAAGCGTCGTCTGAACCGGGTACACACCAAGGT
>PSML01000079.1:0-10984 GCA_040290145.1 Meiothermus sp.
GCTCCTTCACCGCGTCGGCCTTGCCCTCGGGCAGCACCTCGGCCAGCACCTCGTCGATGCCGAGCTGCCGGGCGATGGAGCGGGCGGTGCGCCGGTGGTCGCCGGTGATCATCGCCACCTTGAAGCCCTGGCGGTGCAGCGCGGCGATGGCCTCCGGCGTCCCCTCCTTGATCGGGTCGGCGACGGCCACAATCGCCGCCAGCTTGCCATTGATCGCGGCATAGAGGGGGGTCTTGCCCTCGTCGGCCAGCCGGGCGGCCTCGGCGCCGAAGGCTGAGACGTCCAGCCCCAGGCGCTCCATGTACCGATCCGCCCCCACGTCCACCCGGTAGAGGCCCACCTGCCCGCTCACCCCCAGGCCAGGGAGGGCTTCGAACTCGAGCGGCTCCATGAGTTCCAGCCCCCTCGCCCGCGCCGCCTGGACCATCGAGCGGGCCACCGGGTGCTCGGACTTCTGCTCCAAGGAGGCCACCAGGCGCAGCACCTCGGCCTCGTCGAAGCCCCCCGACACCCCCAGGTCGGTGAGCTCGGGCTGGCCCTTGGTGAGGGTGCCGGTCTTGTCCAGGGCGACCACCTGGGCCTCGGCCAGTTGCTGCAGGGCCTCGCCCTTGCGGAAGAGCACGCCCATCTCGGCGGCCTTGCCGGTACCCACCATCACGCTCACCGGCGTCGCCAGGCCCATCGCGCAGGGGCAGGCGATGATCAGCACCGCCACGGTGTTGACCAGGGCGTAGCTGACGGCGGCCTCACCCCCAAAGATCAGCCACGCCACCGCGGTGAGCGCGGCGATGCCCAGCACGACGGGGGTGAAGACCGCCACCACCCGGTCGGCGAGGTTCTGGATGGCGGGCTTGGAAGCTTGGGCGCGTTCGACCAGCCCGATGATCTGCGCCAGCACGGTGCCCTCGCCCACGGCGGTGGCCCGGAAGGTGAAGGCCCCGTTCCCGTTCACGGTCCCGCCCACCACCTTGGCCCCTTCCGATTTGTGCACGGGGATGGGCTCGCCGGTGATCATCGATTCGTCCACGTAGCTCTGCCCCGAGACCACCACCCCGTCCACCGGGATCTTCTCGCCGGGCCGCACCGCGACCACGTCGCCGGGCAATACTTCGTCCACGGGAACCTCGAGCTCCCCCTCGGGGCGGAGGACTCGAGCCGTCTTGGCCTGCAGGGAGAGGAGCTTCCTCATGGCCTGGCTGGTGCGGCCCTTGGCGAGGGCCTCGAGGTACTTGCCCAAGAGGATCAGGGTGACCACCACCCCCGCCGCCTCGAAGTAGACGTGGCGGGCTTGGGGAGGGAAGATCCCCGGCAGCAGCACCACCGCCAGACTGTAGAAGTAGGCCGCGCTGGTGCCGATCATCACCAGGCTGTTCATATCGGGCGAGCCTGAGCGCAGGGCCCTCCAGCCGTTTTTGTAAAAGCGCATCCCCGGCCCGAACTGGATGGGGGTGGCCAGGGCCAGCATCCCCCAGTTCAAGGTGGGCAGGGCATCGTGCCCCAAGGTGGACATCAGCCAGTCCTCGACCGCCGGGAAGAGCATCGGCAGCATGGCGATGAGCAAGAGCGGGAGGGCGAAGGCCGCGGCGAAGATCACCGAGCGGCCTAAAGCCCGGACTTCCCGCTCCCGCGCTTCCCGCTCCACGTCGGCCCGGTCCTGCCCGGCCCCCACTTCCAGGATGCCGTACCCCGCCTCGCGCACGGCGCGCTTCAAGTTAGCCACACCTACGCTGGCGGGCAAGTACTTCACGCTGGCCCGCTCGGTGGCCAGGTTCACGCTCGCCTCGAGCACCCCCGGCACCTTTTTCAGCGCCCGCTCGACCCGGCTCACGCAGGCCGCGCAGGTCATGCCCGTGACGCCGAATTCGGCCTGGGCCACCACCGGGGTGTAGCCCACCTCCTTGATCTTCTCGACCAGGGCCTGGGGGGTGGCCTTCTCGGGGTCGTAAGCGACGCTAGCCCGCTCGGTCGCCAGGTTGACGTGGGCCGCCTCGACCCCCTCGACCCCCTTGAGCCCGCGCTCGACCCGGCTCACGCAGGCCGCGCAGGTCATGCCCTGGACACCGATCTGCAGCTCTTGGTTCATCGGCTTCAGCGGTACTTCAGCACTTCCATCAGCTCGGCTACGAGCTTGTCGGTGTCGCCGCGCTGGGCCGCGCTGGCGACGTGGTGCTCGAGGTGGCTCTTCAATACCAGCTCGCCCACCTTGTCCAAGGCGCCCTGCACGGCCTTGATCTGCTTGAGCACGTCCACGCAGTAGGGCTGGCCCTCGAGCATCTTGAGGATGCCCTCGACGTGACCCTTGACCGAGAGCAGCCGGTTGCGGGCGTCCTCGCGCACCTTGGGCTCGAGGTGCAGGGTGGGTTCATGGGTCGGGCTCATCCCCCCTCCTGGGCTAGCCGGCGACTTGGGCACGGTAGCCCTCTTCCTGCACCGCGGCGATGAGCCGCTCGGCGGGGGCGCTGCCCTCGACGACCGCCTTGCCCTCCTGCAGAAAGACCTCTACCTTCTCCACGCCCGGTACACTTTTGAGGGCCTTCTCGACGCTCACCTGGCAGTGCCCGCAGCTCATGCCTTCGACCTTGAGTTCGGTGATCATCCTTTGCCTCCATCCACCCCCCCTGGGGAGGGGTACAGGGTCAGCCTACACCGGGCACCGGCCAAAGTCAACCCCACCCCAGGTGGGAAGGGTCTGCCGCCCTGGGTGGGGTCTGGATGGGCAAGGGAGCCCCGATGGTCAGGGTTGCAGGGTCTTGAGCCACTCCCGGTACTGCCGGATCTCCTTGCTTTGGGTATCGATCACGCCCTGGGCGAACTTCCTCAGCTCAGGCTGGGTGGCCTTCTTCAAGGCCAGCTCCGACATGTCGATGGCGTCCTGGTGGTGGGGGATCATCCCCTCGAGAAAAGCCCGATCCACCGGCATCACCATACCCGCGTGGGCCTGCATCCCGCCCATGGCGCTGTCCATCATCCCCCTCATGTCGCTGCGCATCAGGTTCATGTAGCGCTGGCTGGGGGCTACGCCGTACCAGGCTTTGAGCCAGGCGGTGAGTTGGGCGATCTCCTGGTTTTGCACATCGATGATTTCCTGAGCTGCCCTGCGGATGCGGGCGTCCTTCGAGACCCGGAGGGCTTGCTGGGCCATCTCCACCGCGCCCCGGTGGTGCTCGATCATCATGGACATGTAGGCGATGTCGAAGTCCTTGCCCTTGAGCTTGTTCAGCTCGGCCATGCCCTGGGTGCCCATCTGCATACCGCCCATGCCCTGGGCGAAGGCCGCGCTCAGCGCCAAGAGTACAGTTACGAAGACTGGTCTCACGTCATCCTCCGCAAACCAGGATGGCAGGGGTGTGTTAAGGCTATGTAAAGCGGTAATGCGCTGACCAAAACCTTCCGCGGGCCAGGATCAGTAAACCGACGGCCAACATCGCGCCGCCCAGTACGCAACAGCCGCGGGGTTGAAGGGCATCCCAGTGCCGCACGAACCGTAGGCGAAAGTGCCGATGAACGCGGCAGCATAGGCCCGCGGATTCAGGCCTCTGCCCCCTCCCCGCCGCGTTGCGGATGCGCCTCTTTCGCCGCCGCGGCGAGGACTTCCCCGCTGGGTAGCTTGCCCTGCAGCAAACCGATGACCAGGTAGCGCATCGTCCATTTGAGGGCGTCCCGCACCTTGCGCCACTCGTCCAGGCCTTGGCCCGATGGATCCGGGAACGAGGCGTGCAAACGACGGGTCTTGGCCGGGTAAGCCGGGCAGGTCTCGTTTGCGGAGTCGCAGAGGGTGAGCACCACGTCAAAGTTCCAGGGGTCGGGCAGTTGGAAGAGGGTCTTGGAGGTGTGACCCGAGATATCCACCCCGGCCTCCTTCATCACCTCGACCGCCTCCGCTTTGACCGCGGTGGCTTCCGTCCCCGCCGAGAAAATCTCGGCCTGTAAACCCAGCTTGTCCGACCAGTACCGCAGCCAGCCCTCGCCCATCTGCGAGCGTGCCGAGTTGTGGGTGCAAAGGATCAGCAGTCGCATGACCCGACTATACGGTTTGACCGATATCAAATGGTCAGGCCAACGTCAGGTGGGGTCGAGAGGGCTTTGCGTCGCGCTGTAACCTTGTGGATCGAGCGCAGGTAAGGTGGTGGCTCACTTTGCTCCGTGGGTGGGCGTTGTGTGCTCAACGAAGACCATCCCTCAAGCCCCGCACTGGACTGAAGGGTTTGCGGCAGCGGTGGCAACCAGGCAAAGTTTCTACGGGCGCTACAGCGTTCCCCTCGATACGTCCCGCTGGCCGCCCGAGCGACCCAGGATCGACCAGGCCCAGCCCTTCGTGACAACACCTGGCCCAGTTGCTTTACCTCAAAACTTGCACCTATACTCCCCCCCTTAGATTTATGCAGGGGGACCACTTGAAAAGGGCCGCCGGTTTCCTGTCGGATGACAGGGGCCATGAACCCAGCAGCCCAGTCTCTACTCTCCAGCATCCTGGCCCTCCTGCCAACCCTCTACCTCCAAGCTTCCCTGAAAGCCCCGCTCTTCCTCCTGCTCCGAGGCCACGGCAAGGCCAGACCCCAGCACGCCGGGACCAAATCCCCCTCCGCCCTCTCCCGCTTCCTGAACCGCTACCCCTGGCCCACCCGTGCCCTCATCCGCCTCGCTAGGAAGGAAGCCCAAGAGGCCCTGGACCGGGCCAGAAGGAGAAGGGGCCCCAAACCCAGGCTCCTGGTGGTCCTGGACCTGGTCACCCTGGAGAAGCGGGGACGCTTCCCCCACCTCCCCCTCTCCTTTTTTCACAGTCAATGGGGCCTTCACCTGGTGCTTCTGTATCTGGTCCACGGCGACCTCCGCATCCCCTGGGCCTACCGCCTCTGGCGGGGGAAGGGACAGAAGAGCCTTTCCCTTTTGGCCCTTCGCCTCCTCTCCTCCCTGCCCCCCTGGTTGAGGAAGGCCTTCCGCATCCGGGGGGTAGCGGACACCGCTTTCGGCACCCTCCCCTTCCTAGCCGGGGTCAGGCGGATGGGCCTGGAGGCCATCGTGGGGGTACGCCGGGACCGAAGGACAAGGGAGGGCAAGCGTCTCCAGGACCTCAGGCGGTTGGGGGGCAGGGTCTACCTGAGGGGACTCCCTTTTCCCGTGTGGGTCTTCCGGTACCGGTACCCTCTGCCTGGGGGAAGGTGGGAATGGAGGTACGGGGTGGCCACGTTCCCTGCTACCTCCCGCACCCTGCTCTTGTGGGGGAGAAGGCGGTTCACGATTGAGCACTTTTTCAGAGCCATGAAGAGCGAGTTTTCCCTGGGGCAGTTTGGGCAGCGGAGCCCTCTTGGGGTGCACCGGTTTTTGCCCCTTTCCCTCCTGACCTACCTGCTGGCGCACTGGGTGCGGGTGGAGAGGGAAGACGAGGGGCTGACCTGGCGGGAGGCGGCGGGGTGGGCGGCTCGTCTCTTGCTGCCCGAGCTGGTGGTCCAGGGGGTTCTTCGGGAGCTCCATGCCTTGGGCCAGTGGCCCCCGGGTGGGGGAGCAGGGAGCGCGTGTTTATGCAGGATATGCGGGAGGTGCAAGTTTTGAGTTAATGAAGCATTAGATTGCTATGGGTCGGACCCGAAAAAGCCACAGAATCTTCAGGATGAATTCAGCATGAGGGGCTCGTTCCCTTCAGGTATCCGGGGGAAGCTATCCCTCGGAGGTAAACATGAAACCCGTTCTCAAATCCGATATCCGCACCAAGCTCGTGGCCCTCGGCCTGACCCTCCTTCTGGCGGCCTGCGGGAGCCAGACCCCGCAAAGCTCGGGGCTGACCCCGCAAGATGCCCAGTCCCTCTCCGATGCGGCCTTGGCTGACCTCAACCTGACCGGGGCCATGCTCGATGGCAGCGTCAGCAGCGCCAGCCTGAAGGCCGGGGCCAGCGCCCAAGGGGTGAGCAGCCTGGAAACCGCGGCCCTCTCCTGGAACCTGCCACCCCGGGTCTATGCCCTGCTGCGCGACCTGGGCATCTGGATTCCGGTGCGGGGTACGCAGGCCGCTGCGAATTGCACCATCGTCGTGACCCCCTCGAGCAGCGCCCCGCAGTATGTGGTGAGCTTCGACTGCTCCGGCTCCAACGCCGCCGACACCCGTAGCTACACCACCAAGGGTGAGCTAGACCTCACGCTGCAAAACGGCACGGACGAGGCCGCCGGGTTCACCGCCGCCTTCAAGGACTTCGACACGGTGGTGACCTTCGCCGACAAGAGTAGCCTCGAGCGCAAGCTGGATGGCAGCCTCAGCCTCGACAAGAGCGCGGTGCCCTGGAAGATCGCGAAGAACTACACCCACTCCGTCACCAAAAAGGACACCAGCGGCAATACCGTCTGGAGCGGGCAGAACGTCTTCAGCGTGAGCAAGACCTACCAGCCTGACAGCCTCTCCGCACCCGGGATGGCCGGAACCGTGACGATTGACCAAGCCACCCCCGGAAGCGATGTCTTCACCAACCTGCTTACCAACAAAACCCACAACGTCAACTTCTACACCAACCCCACCGTTCACTGGAACTCAGCCTGCACAGTGCGGCCTCGCTTCGACGCCGGGGAAAAAGACTACATCTTCACGGACGCCAAGGGCGTGCAGACCACCCTCTCGATCAAGTTCAGCGGTTGCGGGAACTTCACCATCAGCTTCAACGGCGGCGCAGTCCCCATCAGCAACTAAATCCTTCCCGGTCCAAAGCCCCTCCCGCACGAGAGGGGCTTTTATCTTGCTCGAGTAGGGATATCTTGGGGCGAGGAGGCCCTATGTATCAGCGAACCCACGTCGAACAGCACTTCACCGGCTCCGACACCGTGCGGGACATCGTGATCGGGATGTCCGACGGGCTCACGGTGCCGTTCGCCTTGGCCGCCGGGCTTTCGGGGGCGGTGGACTCGAGCTTCGTGGTGCTGATCGCGGGGATCGCCGAGGTGGTGGCGGGCTCCATCGCGATGGGGCTGGGCGGCTATCTGGCCGCCCGGGGCGAGGCCGACCACTACCAGGCCGAACTCGAGCGCGAGCGGCGCGAGGTCAGGGAACTGCCCCAGGCCGAGGCCGAGGAGGTGCGGCAGGGGTTCCGCGATTACGGGCTCGAGGGCCAACCCTTGGAGCAGGCCACCCAGGCCATCATCGCCAAGCCTGAGGTCTGGGTGGACTTCATGATGAAAGAGGAGCTGGGGCTGGAGAGACCCGACCCCCGACGGGCGCTACGCAGCGCCCTGACCATCGGGGGCTCGTACGTGGTGGGGGGGGCCATCCCGCTGTTGCCCTACGCGCTACGGCTACCGCTTTCCTCGGCCCTCATCTGGAGCGTGGTGGTGACGCTGGCGGCGCTCCTCGTCTTCGGGGCGGTGAAGGCCCGCTTCACCGGGATCTCCCCCTTCCGCGGAGCCTGGCAGACCGCCTTGGTGGGGGGGCTGGCGGCGGGGGCGGCTTACCTCTTGGCCGGTCTGATCAGCGGCCTTGAGCACTAGCCCTCGAGCGCCAGTAGTGCTGCAAGCTGTCGATCAGGATGGCCGAGACCACCAACCCGGCCCCCACCAGGCCCTGCCCCCCCAGGCGCTCCCCCAGCAGCAAAAAGGCGAACACCGAGGCCCACACCGGCTCGAGCGCGTAGATAATCGCGGCCTCCGGGGCCGAGACCTTGCCCTGGCCCAGGGTCTGCAATAGCGTGGTGAGGGCAGTGGCCAGCACTCCCAGATAGAGGATGGCCAACCAGGGGAAGCTCCCCCACTCCACCTTAGGTTGCTCCCAAAGCACCCAGCCCAGGGCAAAAAGCGCGGTGCCGTAGACCTGGGCGGTGGTGAGGCCGAGGGCCGGGAGGCGACGGGCGTAGGCCTCGAGCCGGATCACATAGGCGGCGTAGGTGAGGGCGGTGCCCACCGTCCAGAGGTCGCCCACATTCGGCGGGGAGCCGTCGTAGGAGAGCAGCCCCACCCCCGCCACCGCCAGCACCGCGGCCAGCCACACCGGCAGGCCGATCCGCCGTCCGAACAACCCCAGGATCATCGGCACCAGGATCACGTTCAAGGCGGTGATGAAAGCACTCCGGCTGGCCGAGGTGTACTGCAGCCCCACCGCCTGGGTGGCGTACCCCGCCATGAGCCAAAATCCCAGCTCGAGGCCGGCCCGCCAAAGCACCCTGCGGGTGGGTTCATCTTCCTTGAGCAAGGCTCGAGTAAAGGGCAAAAAGCACAGGCTCGCCACCAGGAATCTCCCCAGGATGACCAGGCTGGGGCTGAGCACCTCGACGGTGCCCTTGACGACTACGAAGGTAGTGCCCCATAGAAGCGTAACCAGATTGAGGTAGAGCAGACCCCACAGATGCCCGCGCACAGGCGCCAGTCTAACCTAGAGGCCCCGAATGGGGGTTTTCTGGCCGATGGCCCTCGCCGCGGACGCCGAAAAAAAAGAGCCCATCCTCCCGCTGTGCGGCGAAAGGCTTCTCGCGGAGCTCAAAGGGCAGAGAAGGTCCCGCTGCCTACACCACCCGGTTCTTACCCCGGTGCTTGGCCCGGTAGAGGTTCCGATCGGCCTCGGCCAGCATGTGCTCATAGCTTTCCAGCTCGAGGTCGCTGCACAAACCGATGGAGACCGTGACCCGCAGGGCGGGGTGGATGGTGGGCCAGGGGTACTCGGCCACCGCGCTGCGAACCTTCTCACAGACCGCCCGGGCCTGCTCCTCGCCGGCCTCGAGGAACACCAAGGTGAACTCCTCCCCGCCGTAGCGGGCCACCAGGTCGGTCTCGCGGCAGTACTGCCGCAGGAGCCGGGCTACCGTGCGCAGGGTCTCGTCGCCCACCGCGTGCGAGAGCTTGTCGTTGATCTGTTTGAAGTTGTCCAGGTCGGCGAGGGCCACCGAGAGCGGGTGCTGGTAGCGCCGGGCCCGGTTGAACTCCTGGGCCAGCCGACCATCCAGGTAGCGGCGGTTGTAGAGCCCGGTCAGGGCATCTTCCAGCGAGAGCCGCTCGAGCTGCTGCAGGAGCAGGGTTTTCTGCTGGTCGGCCTCGCGCAGGGCTTCGTGGAGCCCTTTGAGTTCGGCATAGGCCTGGGCCAGCTCGGCGTTTTTGCGCCGTTCCAGCTCGGCCTCGCGGCGCATCTGGTCCACCTGAAAGCTGATCTGCAAGCTCTTCAGCTTGCGGTCGGAGCTCTCGTTGTACACCTGGCGCTCGAGCCGGTGGGTGGCCTCCAGGTGCTCGAGGGCTAAGGCCAGATCCCCCTTCTGTTTGTGGACCTCGGCCAGGGCCTGCCGGGCCTCGAACTGCTTGGGCTTTTGCGCGGTGCGCTCGGCCAGGGCCAAGGCTTCTTGCAGGAGCGGTTGGGCCTCTTCCAGCTGCCCGAGCCGCAGGTATAGCCGCCCCAGCACCAACAGGGCCTCCGTCTCGCCCGCCGGGTACTTGCCGGTGCGGAAGTGCTCGAGGCTTTGCCGGTGTAGCCGCTCGGCCTCCTCGGTGCGCTCCTGCCGTTCGTAGACCAGGGCCAGGTTGCTCAGCACGCTGCCCCGGGGCAGGTGCTGCTGCTCTCCGATCAGCTCGAGGGCCTCGAGCAGCACCGCCCGGGCCGCTTCGTAACGCCCCAGGTTCTTGAGGTTGATCCCCATATTGCTCAAGGTCAAGTAGATCAGGCGCTGCTCGCCCAGTTGCCGGGCCAGGGCGTGGCTTTGCCGGTAGTATTCCAGGCCCTCCTCGGGCTGGCCGTTTTTGGAGTAGACGATGCCGATGCTGTTGAGGGTGTTGGCCTGTCCCTGGAGGTCGGCCAGGCCTTGATGTATCTGGAGATTCTCCATAAAATACCCCAGGGCTTTCTCGTAGTTCCCCAACAGATCGTGCACCATCCCCAACCCGCGCAGGCTGTCGGCGGTGCCCTTGGGGTCGCGCAGCTCCTGGTAGAGCAGCAGGGCCTGTTGGAAGCTCTCCAGGGCCGGGGTGTGTTGGCCCAGGTTGTAGCTGGCCCAGCCCATCTCGAAAAGGCCGCTGGCTTCCCCAGGCGCATACCCGCTCGAGCGGGCGGTCTGCACGGCTTGCTGGGCAAAATGAAAGGCTCGCTGGGCGTCTTGGAGCGCCCAACCTGAGGCCAGCCGGATCAGCAACTCGGTGCGGGCCGTGGCGTCGTGGGTTGACCCCAGCTGGGCTTCGAGCGAGAGGAGGTCGGGGTCGTCTCTCATACCCTCCCCTCGGCGCGGCGGGACGGACGCTTCAGGCAAGGCACGGAGTCCACAGCAACAAGATAAGCCAGGTTTTTTGCCGATCTGGGTCAGCTGCCGCTCACCCTGAGCTTCGATACCATAGAGCGGTGCGCCTCAGCGAACGATCCCCCCAGGTCAACCTGCGTACCCTTCTGGAGGAATTCTCTCCGCCCCCTCGATTCCGCACGGCGACCTTCGACGGCTACCGGCCCGATCCCCGCTATCCCTCGCAAGAGCGGGCCAAAGAGCGCCTACGCCGCTGGGTGCACGCCAGGCCCCAGGGCTTTTTCCGGCGCCGACTGCCCGAGCCGGCCGGCATCTACCTGGACGGCGGCTTCGGGGTGGGCAAGACCCACCTCCTGGTGGCGGCCTACTGGCAGGCCCCCGGCCCCAAGGCCTACCTCTCCTTCGAGGAGCTCACCTACGCGGTGGGCCTGATGGGCATGACCCAGGCGGTCGAGCGCTTCGGGGGCTTGGCCTACCTCTTTATCGACGAGTTCGAGCTCGACGACCCCGGCAACGCCCAGATGGTCACCAACCTGCTCGGCCAGACCATGGAGCGGGGTCTGCGGGTGGCCGCTACCTCCAACACCCAGCCCAGCGCCCTGGGCCAGGGGCGCTTCAACGCCGAGCAGTTCAAGATCCAGATCCAGAGCCTGGCCCGGCGTTTCGCGGTGGAGACCCTAGACGGCGAGGATTACCGCCACCGCGACTTCCAGCACCCGCCCTTGCCCCTCGAGGCGGAAGAGCTCGAGGAGCTCTACCGCGAGGAGACCCGGCCTGCCAGCTACGACTCCTTTGGTGAGCTG
>PSML01000079.1:11060-11365 GCA_040290145.1 Meiothermus sp.
CCTCGAGGGGCTAGCCCCCATCCCCGACCTCAACGACGCCCTGCGCTTCGTGCACTTCATTGACAAGCTCTACGACCGCGGCCTGCAGCTCCGGGCTTCGGGGGTGCCGCTGGAGCAGATCTTCCTCGAGGGCTACCGCCACGGGGCCTTCGCCAAGAAGTTCGGCCGCTGCCTCTCGAGGCTCGCTGAGCTGCTCAACCAGCGCTGAGCGCTTATGCTCAGGTCATGAAGATCACCACCATCGTCCTCGACTCCGTGGGCCTGGGCTACCTCCCCGACGCCGCTCGCTTCGGCGACGAGGGAGC
>PSML01000079.1:11382-11685 GCA_040290145.1 Meiothermus sp.
TCAAGACCGGCGTGGAGCTGCCCAACCTGGCCGCGCTGGGCCTGGGCCGCGTGCCCGGGGTCCACAGCCTGCCCCCGGCGGAGGCCCCTCAGGGCGCCTTCGGCCGTATGGCCGAGGTCAACCCGGGCAAGGACACCTCGACCGGGCACTGGGAGTTTGTGGGCATCCGGCTCGAGCACCCCTTCCAGGTGTTTCCACAGGGTTTTCCACAGGACTTCCTCCGGCGCTACGCCGAGCGCATCGGGGTGGGGGGCTGGCTGCTGAACCGGCCCTACTCCGGCACCGACGCCATCCGCGACTACG
>PSML01000080.1:0-11601 GCA_040290145.1 Meiothermus sp.
CCGCAGGTGGCGGCTCCAGGCCGAGCCGAAAGCCCAGCACACCGGGGCCAGCACCACGATCAGCGAGGCCAGCGAGCCAAAGCGGAACCCGCCTTCGCTGGTGAGGAGGGCCACCCCGGCCAGACCCAGCAGCATCCCGGTCACCTCGAGCGCCCTCGACCTCAAGCCCCAGAGGTGGCCGAAGAGGGCCAGCCACAAAGGCATCGAGGCCACCACCGTGGCGGCGATCCCCGAGTCTACCCCCAGGTGCTCGGCCACCGTGACCCCGCCGTTCCCCCCGACCATCAGCAGGATGCCCACCTTGGCCGAGTTGATCCACCCCTCGCGGGTGGGCAAAGCCACCCCGCGCAGCCGCAGAAACAGCAGCAAGATCAGCCCGGCCAGGATGAATCTGCCCCCCGACATCAGCAAAGGAGGCATGCTGGCGACCGCCACCTTGATGCCCAGATAGGTCGAGCCCCAGATGAAATACACCGAGGCCAAAGCCAGACCCACGGCCAGGCGCGGCGAGACGGCAGGGGCCGGGGAAGAGTGGATCATTCCGAAAGCCCTCCTTTGTGCTGTTGCTCGAGGTGCAACAGCGCTTTCTTGCGCTCGAGGCCCATGCTGTACCCGCCCAGTCCGCCGTCCTTCTGCACCACCCGGTGGCAGGGGATGAGGATCGGCACCAGGTTGGCTCCGCAGGCCTGGGCCACTGCCCGCACCGCCTTGGGGTTCCCCAGGGCCAAGGCGATCTGGCTATAGGAGCGGGTCTCGCCGTAGGGGATGCGGCGCAAAAGCTCCAGCACCTGCAACTGGAAAGCCGTGACCCGCAGGTCCACCGGCAAATCGAGGTGGTCCAATCGGCCTTCGAGGTAATCCAAGATGGCCTCCAGATAGCCCTTCAACCCCTCGGAGTCCTCGACGAGAGTGGCTTTGGGGAACTCCACTTGCAGGGCCAGGCGGGCATCCTCGCACTCCCCCCGCAGACTGACCGAGCAGATCCCCCCCTCGGTGGTCGCCACCAACAGCCAACCCAGGGGGCTTCGGGCGGTGGCATAGCGGATGATCTCCCCCACGCCCCCCTTGCGGTAGGTACCGGGGGTCATGCCGAGTTTTTGTTTGGCCTTTTCGTAGAGTCGGCTCGAGGAGCCATACCCGGCCTCATACATGGCGCGGGTCACATCCCCGCCGTTTTTGAGTTTGGCCTTGAGCTTTTCCAGGCGCATGGCCTCGGCGTAGCGGCGCGGCGAGACACCCAGCACCCGTTTGAACGCGGCTCGCAAGCGCTGGGGCTCGACCCCCACCGCCTCGCTCCACTGGGCCAGGGTGGGGACGATCTCGAAGGCCTCGAGCCGCTTCGTGGCCCGCTGCACTAGCCGGGCGTCGATCTCGATGTCCGGCTCCAACCATCCCTCTTGCCGTGTCAGATCGGTGAATGGTGCCATGCTCATGCCCTCTAGGGTAGCGGGGTGAACCCTCGTGCACTATCCGCTTTTTAGCGGATCGCCCCGCCACCGTCTTGCAGGAAATTGCCGTGACCCTCCTCATCCCGGGCCGGGAATGCCCACCGCCCTATAGGTCATACCAGGGTGGCCTACCCCGGTACAGCACCAGCGGTTCGCCGAAGATCTCCTCCGGCGCAGCCTCCTCGAGCGTGATCACCTGTGGCGGGCAGCTGCTCACACAGGCCCCACAACCCGTGCAGACCGACACATCCAACTTGAGCACGTACTCCTCGCCCGAGCCCTCGAGGTCCTCCCGGATGCGCTCCACCGCCCCGGTGGGGCAGACGTTGGTACACACTGGGCAGAGCGTGCAGCCCTCCGCTACCCTGATCTTGGGCCAGCCCAGCGGCGCCTGTGCCGGAGCCCGCCTGGCCGCCATTTTCCGCAACCGCAACTCCGCCGGGGGTCCCTTGGGCTCGTCCTCGATCTGCACAAAGGGGACGCTCGGCACCAGCTCCGCCGCCCCTCGCTTGGCGCTTCCCAGCAGCGCGCCGAACATCTCCCGGCGGCCCACCGCAGCCCCCCGCAAAGGTTCCGTGGTCAGGTTGATCTCGAGCCCAGGGTAATACTTCTTACCCTCCTCGACCGTCTCTTGCAGACGTCGCAGCACGTCCGGTCCGCCAATTTTGCACCGAACACAGTCCCCGTGGGCCAAGGTAAGGGGTCCATAGCGACTGGCGGCCTCGGCCAGCGCCCCTGGGGTCAGGCGGCCCAGACACAGCACCTCTTCCCCGCTCCCAGGCGCCTTCGAGCAGCGGATCTGGCCCTTGCCGCGGTGTAAGGATTCTTGTACCGGGCCCAAGGGGAACTCGAGCGCAGCCCCGGGGCAGACCTGGGTGCAAAGCCCGCAACCTGTACACCGCGCCTCGTCAATCTGCACGGTGTAGTTCTCGAGGCGGATCGCCCCGTGCGGGCAGACCTGTTGACAACGGTCGCAACCCCCCACCGAGTTTTTCTCGAGCAGGCAGCGGGAAGCGGTGAATCGGGGAGTCGGATCGGTGAGCTTGAGGAAAGCGTTGACTAGACCATCGAAAAGCCCCATACCCACTACACTACGCCCTGGTGAGGTTTAAGCTTCGGCATAAGGTTACCAAACCTCGGGGCTAAAAACGGTAGCTCTTGGGAACCACCACCACCCCCGAAGGGGTCACAATAAATCCGCGGGCCCGGTCCGCCTCGAGGTCATAGCCGATCTGGGTATGGGGTGGGATCTCCACATTCTTATCCACAATTACGTTTTTGAGCTTAGCGTACCGCCCCACCCGCACATGATCAAACAGCACCGAGCGCTCCACCAATGAGTAGGAGTTGATGCGCACCCGCCGGAAAATCACACTATCGCGCACCGTTCCCCCCGAGACGATGACCCCGCCCGCCAGAAGGCTGTTGAAGGCCTGACCGATGCGGTCACCGGCTTCGTGAACGAACTTGGCTGGGGGGCTATTGTAGTTGGCCGCCCGCAGGGGCCACTCCTCGTTGTAAAGGTCAAACTCCGGGGTGACCGCGACCAGGTCCATGCTGGCCTCGAAGTAGGCGTCGAGGGTCCCCACGTCACGCCAATAGGTGTTGGGGCCGCTCTGGCCGGGGATGGGGTTGCGCTTGAAGTCGTAGATCTGGATGCGGTAACCCTCCTTGAGCGCTCGAGGGATCACGTCCTTGCCGAAGTCGTGGGAGGAGTTGTTGTCACGGGCGTCGTGCTCGAGGAGTTCCACCAGCGCCTCGGTGCGGAAGAGATAGTTGCCCATCGAGACCAAGGCCATGTCTGAGCGGCCGGGGATGGGCTTGGGCTGCTTGGGCTTCTCCTCGAAATCCAGCATCCGCCACTGGTCGTCCACCTGCAGCACCCCAAAGCGGCTGGCCTCGGCCACCGGCACCGAGTAGGCTGCGATGGTGATGTCGGCCCGGTTGTCAAGGTGGTAGTCGAGCATGTGGGCCACGTTCATCTTGAAGATGTGGTCGCCACCAAACACCGCCACCGTGCCCGGGCGGTTGTTGAAGATGAGGTGCAGGTTCTGATAGATGGCGTCGGCAGTGCCGCGGTACCAGGCCGCCCCCAGCTCCTCGTAGCGGTACATCTGGGCCGGGACCAACAGCACGAAGTGGTCATCCAGGAAGGCTCCGAAACGCCAGTTGCGCTGGATGTGCTCGGTGAGCGACTGGGCTTTGAACTGGGTCAGCACGTAGATGGCGTAGATCCCGGAGTTGATGAAGTTGTTGAGCGCGAAGTCGATGATGCGGTAACGAGCCCCAAACGGCACGGCGGGCTTGGCGCGTTTGGCGGTAAGCGGGTAGAGACGGCTACCTTGGCCTCCAGCTAGAATCATCCCCAACACTTTCAAGCTCATGGTTGCTCCTTAGAAGCCTCGGCTTGCGGCTGATCTGTACCCCCAGCATACCCAAAGAATGCCCAAATCACAGATGGTCTTGGGCCCGGTGTCGCCCAGCCCAAGGGGGCAGGAGGACATCGGGCCATGGGGTAATTTAGAGAACATGCGACTCCCTTACGACACCCTCGAGTGGCGTACCCTTCCCCAAGACCCCGAGGCTTCGGTCCCGGACTGGCCGAGCGAGAGCTTTTACGGACAACAGAGGGCTAAGGAGGCCCTAGAAGCCGCCCTGCGCACCGGCGGACACGCTTACTTGGTGGGGCCCTCCGGGCTGGGGAAGAAAATCACCCTCTTCCGCTCCCTCCAACACCACCCCCGCACCCCACCCCCTGACCAGCTCTACCTACCCCTCTCGGCCTTCGAGGTGCTGGGGATCAAGCTCCCGGCAGGGGAAGGAAGGGGGTTGGTGCGGGCCGCCTCGGGTTTCCTGGGCGAGCGCCAGCTACTCGAGGCTTATCTGCAGCAGACGCCCTTCTTGCAGGAGAAATACCGCCTCGAGGCCCAGTTCAAGGCCCAACAACGCGGCCTGCTGGAAAAGCTGACCGAGGAGGCCCGGGCCCAAGGGTTCACCCTCGAACAGACCGAGGGGGGCCTCCGGCTAAACGGCCCCCAGGAGCCCTCGCCCGACCTCAAGGCGCGGCTCGAGGAGACCGTGCTCGCGCTGATGAGCCTCTCCCGCCAGGCCGAAGAGGCCCTGGGGCGGCTGCGCTACGAGTGGGCCGCGCAATACCTGGAGCCCCGCCTGCGCGCCCTCTCTGAGCAGTACCCCGCGGCCTGGCCCTACTGGAAGGCCCTCCACCAACAGCTTCTGTCCTGGAGCGAGGCCGGAGAATATCCCCAGGACGTGACCCCCTGGCAGGCCCACCTGCTGCCGCAAAACCCCCCGCCCGTGGTCTATGAACCCCTGCCTACCCCGGCCCGGCTCTGCGGGCGGCTCGAGTATCGCTCGGTGGAGGGGCGGCTCATCACCTACGCCGGGCTGATCCGCCCCGGGGCCCTGCACAAGGCCCAGGGCGGTTTTCTGGTGCTCGATGCGGCCCAGGTGTGGCAACAGGGGAGCTGGCCCTACCTCAAGCGGGCGCTCAAGAACGCCGCGATTGAACTTTTCAGCGAGGAACCCGGCGGCCCCAAGGTGCAGGGCCTGGAGGCCCTCCCCATGCCCCTCCAGACCCAGGTTTTCTTGGTCGGAACGCCCGAGATTTTCCACCTGATGGAGCGCGACGACGACTTCGCCGAGCTGTTCCGCTTCCGGGTGGAGTTCTCCCCGGTGCTCGAGGCCAGCCCCCCGACCTTGCGCTTTCTGGGGAGCTTCGTGCAGGGCTGCGGCTGCACGCTCACCCAGGGGGCCCTGGCCGCCCTCTACGACTATGCCCGGCGCAGCGTGGAGCATCGCGGGCTCCTCGACGCCCGGCTCGACGAACCCCTGGCCCTGGCCCGCGAGGCCAAGGCCCTGGGCCAAAGCCCGCTGGTGACCCGCGAGGCGGTGCGGCAAGCCATCCACCTGCGCGACCAACGTGCGGCGATGGGCGAGGAGCTCTTTTTGCGTGAGGTACAGGAGGGAATCTGGAACTTTCAACTCCAGGGCAAGGCCCTGGGCCAGGTGAACGGGCTGGTGGTCCTGGAGACTGACCCCCCCTGGGGGCGCCCGGTGCGGATCACCGCCCGGGCCTCCGCCGGGCGGGAGGGGGTGGTCTCCATCGACCGCGAAGCCGGCCTTACCGGGCAGGTCTTTCACAAAGCGGCCCTTACCCTGGAGGGCTACCTGCGCGGCCATTACGCTGAGGTAGGTCCGCTGGCGGTGACGGTGAGCGTGGTCTTCGAGCAGAACTACGGCCATATCGAGGGGGACTCGGCGGGGCTGGCCGAGCTGCTGGCGGTCCTCTCGGCCATCGGGGGCTTCCCCCTGCGGCAAGACCTGGCCGTGACCGGGGCGGTGGACCAGCTCGGGAACGTGCTGGCGGTGGGCGGGGTTACCCCTAAGGTAGAGGGCTTCTACCGCATCTGTAAGGCAGCGGGCCTCACCGGGAGCCAGGGGGTGGTGCTGCCGAAGTCCAACGGGGTCAACCTGACCCTGGCGGAAGAGGTTTTAGAGGCCGTGAGGGCCGGGCGGTTCCACGTCTACGCGGTGGGCCAGGTGGACGAAGCGTTGGAGCTTTTCACCGGGCTCAAGAAGGGCTTTAGGGGAGCCCACGAGCGGGTGAGAGCGGTGCTCGAGGAGTTCCAGAGGCTCGAGGACGGTGAGGAAGGGACCAAAGGGTCAAAATCCCGGTTCGAAGGGGAACTCAGGCGGTAAAGTTGAGCCATGACCGCACAGACCCAAACCCTCATAGAGCTTAAGGGCCTTCCCCCCATTCCTCCCCTCGGTCTCGGCACCTGGCAATGGGGGGATACCTGGGTGTGGGGCTATGGCCAGGGCTACCGCGAGCCCGACATCAAGGCCGCGTTTTGGGAGAGCCTGGGGCGCGGCATCCGGCTGGTGGACACCGCCGAGATATACGGGCTGGGCCGCGCCGAACGAACCCTGGGGCAACTCCTAAAGAATGGTCAGGACCGCCCCCTGGTGGTCTCCAAGTTCTTCCCCTTTCCCTGGAGGTGGAGCCGCAAAGCCCTAATACGCGCCCTGAAGGGCAGCCTCAAGCGCTTGCAGCTTCCCCAGCTTGACCTCTACCTGCAGCACTGGCCCTGGCCTCCCCTGCCCGTCGAGGCCTGGGCGGAATCGCTGGCCGAGGCCTACGAACTGGGGCTCACCCGGGCGGTGGGGGTCTCGAACTTCAACCTGCCCCAGCTCGAGCGCAGCCTCGAGGTCTTGAGCCGGCACAACGTTCCCCTTGCGGCCAACCAGGTGGAGTATCACCTGCTCGAGCGCTCCCCCGAGAGGACCGGGCTCAAAGCCTTCATGGAGCGCGAGGGCATCGTGCTGATGGCCTATAGCCCGCTGGCGATGGGCTGGCTGACCGGGAAGTATAGCCTCGAGCACCCGCCTAGGGGGGGCTACCGGGGGCGGTATAAGAACCGACCGCAGATTCCCGCGCTGCTGGAGACCCTCAACCAGGTCGCCGCATCCAGGAACGCCTCTGCGGCCCAAGTCGCCCTGCGCTGGTGCATCGAGAAGGGCGCCCTGCCGATCCCGGGGGCCAAAAACGCTCAGCAAGCCGCGGCCAACGCGGGGGCGCTGGGTTTCCGCTTGAGCCCGGAGGAAGTGGCCCGGCTCGATGGGGTGAGCGCTTAACCCCGAAGAAAAGGCCCACACCGGGGCCAAGGGCTAGCGGCAGCTGGCCCCCGGCCCCACCTGGAAGTCTAGCCGCTCGGCCCGGGTGAAGTCGAAGGTGGTGTCGGCCTCGAGCGTCCCAGTCGTACACCCTGGCGCCAGGGCCCGGCCCCCCTGCAGCACCCGCCCGGCCCGGAACGCCAGCGCGTAGGGCTGGGGCCCCTTCACGCTCAGCGCGTAGCTTCCGCTCAGGAATCGGGCGGTGAGCTGCCAGCGCTCGCCCCGCACCCTGCTCGTGCAGAAGACGCAGACCGAGCGGCGGCTCTCGACCACCACCCCGTTCAGGTGGACGTCCATCTGGTACTCGCCCACGCTCGGCCAGAAAGCCGCTCGAGTGCCCAGGGGATCGGGGATGGCCACCAGCAGCAAACCCCCCAGCAGCACGATCTTGGCGGTCATGCTCTGGGTGCCGCGCCACAGGGCCAAAGCCGCCCCGGCCAGCAAGGCCCACCACAGAATCGTCCAGATGCTCATGCTTCCACCTCATCCCAGACCCGCCCGGCCAGCCCGATCAGCAGGGCCGTAAGCACCAGCCCGTAGAGCAAGGGTTCGCTCGGCAGGCCGCTCACCGGCACCTCCCCCAGCAAGTCCTGACCAGCCAAGCGCAAGGCCGGGAGGGGCCACACCGGCAAGAACGAGTAGATGGTGCGGGCCGAAAGCTCGAAAAGCCAGCCCAAAAGGTTGAAGGCGCCCAAGGCCGTAGCGATCCCCGAGAGCCAGCCCAGCCGCGAGAGCCCGTAGGCCAGCGTGAGGGTTCGCCCCAAGAGGGCCAGGGCCAGCAGGGGTAAGCCCAAGATCACCAGGTAAAGGGCCAAGCCCAGCATCCCGATGAGGCCGACCTCGAGCCCGAAAGCGCTCGAGCCCCACCATAAAAGCCCAGCCAGCCCCCCGGCGAAAACCAGCAGTGCGGTGGCCCCGAAGATAAACCGGGCCAGTTGGTGGGTGATCCCCGGCGGGACGCTCAGCAAGAGCCAGGTCTCCGCCCGCGAGGCCCGGCCCAGGGCGATCAACAGCAGCAAGAAACCGGCCAAAGCCGCCAGGAAAAGCAAGACGAACTGCAGGGCGAAGAGTCCACCTTGGTCGCCAAAAGGCCGACCTGCCACCTCCTGGCGCACCCGCAACACCACCACCAGCGAGAGCGCCAGGATTCCCCCCAGCACCGTCAGCCAGCCGGTGTGTTTGCGCAGCTCCAGCCAGAGCAGGGTCGGGAGCGGATTCACCCGAGGATTCATGCCAGCACCTCCTTGAAGGCCTCCACCACGCTCTTGCCCTGCGCGCGCAGATCTTCCGCCGGGGCATCGAGGGCCAGCCGGCCCTCCTTGAGAAACACCGCCCGGTCGAAAAGCCCCTCGGCCTCAGCGACCTCGTGGGTGGAGAGCACCACCGTGGCTTCCTCGCGCCACTCCTGCACCAACGCCCGCAGGATGCGGTCGCGCGAGATCAGGTCGATCCCCGCCAGCGGTTCGTCCAGGAGATAGAGCTTGGCTTCGCGGGCCAGGGCCATGGCCAGCCGCAGCCGCCCCTGCTGCCCTTTGGAGAGGGTCTTGATGGCCCGGGCCGGAACCTCCAGGAAAGCCAGGAGTTCCCTGTAGCGGGCCGGGCGGAAGTCGGGGTAGAGCCCCCGCATCAGCCGCTCGCCATCGGCAGGGGTCAGCCAGGGGTAGAGCCCGTCGGACTCGGAGAGGAAAGCGATCCGGGCGCGCTCGTCGCGGGGCCGGCGGCCCAAGACCTCTACTCGTCCGGCGCTGGGGACCAAGAGCCCGGCCAAAAGCTTGAGCGCGGTGGTCTTCCCGGCCCCGTTCAGGCCCAACAGGCCCACCGCCTGGCCCTGGGGAAGCTCGAGGGAAAGCCGGTGCAACCCCTCGCGGCCCCCGTAGCGCTTGGTGACGTTCTCGAGCCTAGCCAGCACCTCAGCGGCCATCGCCCACCTCCGCGATGGCCCTCTTGGCGTCCTCGAGGGAGAGGCCGAGGGCCCGCACCTCGTTCAAAAAGCGCTCCGCCGCCTCGCGCAAGAGCCGCAGCCGCATCCCCTCGACCCTGACATCCTCACGGATAAAGGTGCCCAAGCCCCGCCGGGTCTCGGTGACCCCGGCGATCTCGAGCTGGCTGAAGGCGTGGATGACGGTGTTGGGGTTGACCTTGAGTTCGGCGGCGAGCTCACGCGCCGAGGGGAGTTTGTCCCCCGGCTTCATTTTTCCGTTGGCTAACATACGCTCCACCCCTCGCACGATCTGGGCGTAGATCGGCCCGGCTTCGGTGTCGAGCTTCCACACATCGCTCACCTTTCTATCCTCCCAGGTCCTGGCGCTCGAGGACTACCCCGGCCAAGACCAGGAACCCCAGCGTGTAGACCAGCAAGACGCCCAGCGCCGCGGCCACCGCCAGCATGCTCCCGAAGCGCTTGGAGAGGCCCTCGACCCGCAGCCTGGTCTCTACCTGCGCCTTCAGGGTGGATTGAGCTTTGGAAATCGCTTGAATCATTTGACCTCCTATATAGTGCACTATCTAACTAGTAGACTAGACCAAGAGGGCGGGGACGTCAACCCTGGGCCGTCCCACCGGCAGGCCGGTGCGGGAATGAGGGTTTCAGCGGCCCGGCTCGAGCCGTTGGCGGCTTTGCACCGGGTAGTCCTTGGTCTTCATCGCCACGTACTCGCCCCGCTGCCACAAGGGGAGCAGGTTGGCGAAATCCCCCGATAGGGGTGAGCCGGACTGGCCCATCGGGTGGATGTAGAGGGAGCGCTCGAGGTCAGAAAAGTCCAGGATCTGCCGGTACGAGGAGCCTACGGTCATGTTGAAGCTGGCCGGGTCATAGGAACCCCGGTTCACGGTGTAACGGTCGCCGCCGTGGGGAACCGCCCGGTCCACAAAGCGGCGCAGCGGGGCCACGTTGGTGAGGATCTGGTGTTTGAAGGTGGCCTTGTGCAGCTCACCCCAGGTGGGGATATTCGGCCCCAGGCGCTTCAGGGCCCGCTCCAGGGCCAAAGCGGCAAAGTCGGCGCAGCTCTCGGTAAATGCCGTCTCGGGCTGGTCACAGTTGGGGTCGTTGCCCCCAAGCGCCGAGAGGATGTAGCGCGGCTCTTCCCAAAACTCCTGCCCGACCTCCCGCTGGGGCAAGCGGGTCAGCTCGGTGTACCAGGCCTCGAAGACCGAGGGCTCCCGGCCATCGGGGCGGGTCACCCCGTCCCACTGCAGCAGCCGGGTCTTCCACTCCCCCGCGGCCTCGCTCAAGGGGGTGAGGGTTTCCAGAACCGGCCTGAAGGCGTCGTAGAGCAGGCTCTTCTGGTCCTGCTGCATGGCGATCATATCCTCGGGCGAGAGCTTGTCCTTGGCCAGGATCATCTGCCGGATGCGCTCGGCCCGGTACGGCTCCTCCCACTCCAGGCTGATGGTGTGCGGATAGCCGGGGGCCGTCACCTTGTTGTTGGCGGTGACGATGAAGCCTTCCTTGGGGTTATAGACCTGCGGCCACTCCTCCTGCGGCAGATAACCCTGCCAGTCCCAGTTCCCGTCGCCGGGAACCGGCATGTAGCCGGAGTGGCCGGGTTTGCGGATGGGGAACTTGCCCGGGGCCATATAGCCGATGTTGCCGTCCACGTCGGCGTAGACGAAGTTCTGGCTGGGGGCGTTGTAATGGCTGAGCGCGGCCTTGAACTCGGCCCAGTTCTTGGCCTCGCCGAGACCTAAGAAAGCCTCGATGGTCCTGTCCTCGGGGTCCAGGGCGGTCCAGCGCAGGGCCAGGGGCTTGGTCCCGGCCACCTTCACCACGTCGCTGATCACCGGGCCGTAACGGCTTTCGCGCACGGTGAGCCCTACGTCGGGCGCTCCCTTGACCTTGATGGTCTCGGTGCGGGTCTGGAAGGGCTCGACCCCACCCTTGTAGCGGTAGCCGTTCCCGGCTTCCTCCAGGATATACAGGTCCTGCACGTCGGCCCCTACGGTGGTCACCCCCCACCCCACCCGGTCGTTGCGCCCGATCACCACCGAGGGCAGGCCGGGGAAGCTCGAGCCCACCACGTGGTAGCCGGGGGCCTCGAGGTCCACCAAAAACCAGATCGAGGGAACCCCTAAGCCCAGGTGAGGGTCGTTGGCCAGCAGGGGCTTGCCGGTGGTGGTGCGCGAGCCGGAGATCACCCAGTTGTTGGAGGCCCGGGCCTTGTCATCGCCCGCCAGCACCAGGTTGTTGGGCAGGGAGTGGGCCAGGCTGAGCAGGGTGCGGGCCGGTTCGCTCTCCTTGGGGGCCGGGGGCGGCAGGTTGAGGTCTTCGGATTGCAGCACGGTGGGGGCATCCTCGGGGTAGGGCGGGCGAAGCTGGACCATGCGCGCAGGGCTCATCCCCCCGGCGGCCCAGGCGTAGCGCTGGAGTTCACCGCGCCAGTTCCCCGAGAGGTCATAGGCCATCATCTTGGCCCAAACCATCACGTCGGCGGGCCTCCAGGGCTCGGGGCGGAAGCCCAGG
>PSML01000003.1:0-58823 GCA_040290145.1 Meiothermus sp.
GGATTGGCCCCTATGGAGTATCTGGCTAGACTGAAGGAAGGTGGTTCCCAGTCCAGAATGTATTGACCAATTACACACCCTTGACACCTTTTTAGGGGTTTGGTATTCTTCTCGTTGCGCCTATCTTCGGGTAGGCGGGGGATCATGAAAAGCGGGCAGTGAAGGGGAGCGGCGATGACGAGGCGAGTCATAGCTGCGAGGTCAAGATAGTAAGGGCACACGGTGGATGCCCTGGCACCCGAGCCGATGAAGGACGTGATTACCTGCGAAAAGCCACGGGGAGTTGGTAGTGAGCGTTGATCCGTGGATATCCGAATGGGGGAACCCGGCCAGCGGGAACGCTGGTCACCGCGCGAGCGGGGGGAACGCTGGGAACTGAAACATCTAAGTACCAGCAGGAGAAGAAAGAGAGATCGATTCTCTGAGTAGCGGCGAGCGAAAGGGGAGCAGCCTAAACTGGCGTGCGTGCACGCTGGGGTTGTGGGGCGTCCGAGAGCGAAGCCAAGCTTTAGCCGAGCTGTCTGGGAAGGCAGACCGAAGAGGGTGAAAGTCCCGTAGGCGAAAAGGGGAGGCTAGTAGGGCGTACCCGAGTAGTCTGGTGTTCGTGGAACGCTGGGCGAATCTGCGCGGCCCACCGCGCAAGGCTAAATACTCCGGGTGACCGATAGTGGACCAGTACCGTGAGGGAAAGGTGAAAAGAACCCCGGGAGGGGAGTGAAATAGAGCCTGAAACCGTGTGCTTACAAGCAATCACGGGGGCTTTAGGTCCTTGTGGTGTGCCTATTGAAGCATGATCCGGCGACTTACGTTAGCGTGCGAGCCTAAGCTGGGAGGCGGAGGCGTAGCGAAAGCGAGTCCGAAGAGGGCGGGAGTACGTTGACGTAGACCCGAAACCCAGAGAGCTAGCCCTGGCCAGGCTGAAGCGCGGGTGACACTGCGTGGAGGGCCGAACCGGTTGGAGATGCAAATCCTTCGGATGAGCTGGGGTTAGGAGTGAAAAGCTAACCGATCTGGGAGATAGCTGGTTCTCCCCGAAATGACTTTAGGGTCAGCCTCGGGTGCTGATTTCGGCCTGTAAAGCACTGATTGGGCTAGGGGGCCTACCAGCCTACCAAACCCTGTCAAACTCTGAAGGGTCGGAAGGGGAGCCCGGGAGTGAGGGCGCGAGTGATAACATCCGTGTCCAAGCGCGGGAACAACCGAGATCGCCAGTTAAGGCCCCTAAGTCTAGGCTAAGTGGATAAGGATGTGGAGTTGCGAGGACAGCCAGGAGGTTGGCTTAGAAGCAGCCATCCTTTAAAGAGTGCGTAATAGCTCACTGGTCGAGTGATTCTGCGCCGAAAATGATCGGGGCTTAAGCCTAGCGCCGAAGCTGCGGGAGACTTGGAGGGATCCAAGGCTCGGTAGGGGAGCGTTCCCTATGCCGACGAAGCCATGCTGTGAGGGATGGTGGAGGTACGGGAAGTGCGAATGCCGGAATGAGTAACGATAAATGGGGTGAGAATCCCCATCGCCGTAAGCCCAAGGTTTCCTACGCAATGGTCGTCAGCGTAGGGTTAGGCGGGGCCTAAGGGGTAGCCGAGAGGCGAACCCGACGGACAACTGGTTAATACTCCAGTCCCACTTCTAACAGCGATGGAGGGACGCTTTAGGCTAGGCGGACCGGAGCCATGGAAGAGCCCGGCCAGAAGCCCAAGGGGAGCTGTAGGCAAATCCGCAGCTCGAGACCCGTGGGTGGTGGGGAAGGCGCAAGCTGACAACCTGCCGAAGCCAGGGAGCCGAGAAAAGCTTCTAAGCATAGGTTAGGAGTGCCCGTACCGCAGACCGACACAGGTGGGCGGGTGTAAGAGCACCAAGGCGCGCGAGAGAACCCTCGTTAAGGAACTTTGCAATCTAGCCCCGTAACTTCGGGAGAAGGGGTGCCCACTTCAGAGGTGGGCCGCAGTGAATAGGCTCTGGCGACTGTTTACCAAAAACACAGCTCTCTGCGAACGCGCAAGCGGAGGTATAGGGAGCGACGCTTGCCCGGTGCTGGAAGGTCAAGGGGAGGGGTGCGAGCTCTGAACCGAAGCCCCAGTGAACGGCGGCCGTAACTATAACGGTCCTAAGGTAGCGAAATTCCTTGTCGGGTAAGTTCCGACCTGCACGAAAAGCGTAACGACCGGAGCGCTGTCTCAACGAGGGACTCGGTGAAATTGAACTGGCTGTGAAGATGCGGCCTACCCGTGGCAGGACGAAAAGACCCCATGGAGCTTTACTGTAGTCTGGCATTGGTTTTTGGTCACGTCTGCGTAGGATAGGTGGGAGCCAGCGAGGCTGGGTTTTCGGGCTCGGCGGAGGCGACGGTGAAATACCACCCTGAGGTGACTGAAGACCTAACCCCGAGAGGGGGACAGTGTTTGATGGGCAGTTTGACTGGGGCGGTCGCCTCCCAAAGTGTAACGGAGGCGCCCAAAGGTTCCCTCAGCGCGGACGGAAACCGCGCGGTGAGCGCAAGGGTAGAAGGGAGCCTGACTGCGAGGCGGGCGAGCCGAGCAGGCGCGAAAGCGGGGCCTAGTGAACCGGTGGTACCGTGTGGAAGGGCCATCGATCAACGGATAAAAGTTACCCTGGGGATAACAGGCTGATGATTCCCGAGCGTCCATAGCGGCGGAATCGTTTGGCACCTCGATGTCGGCTCGTCACATCCTGGGGCTGAAGAAGGTCCCAAGGGTTGGGCTGTTCGCCCATTAAAGTGGCACGCGAGCTGGGTTCAGAACGTCGTGAGACAGTTCGGTCTCTATCCGTCACGGGCGAAGGAAGGTTGAGGGGGGCTGCTCCTAGTACGAGAGGACCGGAGTGGACGTACCGCTGGTTTTCCGGCTGTTCTTCCAAGGGCATAAGCCGGGTAGCCAAGTACGGGAGGGATAACCGCTGAAAGCATCTAAGCGGGAAGCCTGCCCCGAGATGAGCCTTCCCACTTGCGAGAGGTAAGGACCCCGGTAGACGACCGGGTGGATCGGCCAGAGGTGTAAGTGCAGCGATGCATTGAGCTGACTGGTGCGAATCGTCCGAGGTCTTGACCTTGTTTTGCACTCATCTACTGAGCGCTCTCCCTCACTGCTCGTGAATTCCCCAGGTCCTTTGAGAGCGAGAACAATAGTTACCCCTGTGCCCCTAGCGGCGTGGAACCACCCGTTCCCATTCCGAACACGGCAGTGAAACGCGCCTGCGCCGATGGTACTCGGCCCGCAAGGGCCCGGGAGAGTAGGGCGGTGCAGGGGTTTTATGTTTTGCGGGAGTAGCTCAGTTGGTAGAGCACAACCTTGCCAAGGTTGGGGTCGCGGGTTCGAGTCCCGTCTCCCGCTCCAAGCTAAAACCTCAGAGACCTCGATCTCTGAGGTTTTTTATTGCTAACCTGTACAATCCACTGAAGAGCTCATGGACTGGTTCAAGGCGACCTATCACCTCGAGTCCACCCCCGCCGACATCGAGGCTCGGGCAGAGGCGCTGGCCATCGAGCAGAGCCTGGAGATGCCCCCTTCGGCGGTGCGACAGCCGGAGATTCTGCGGGATATCCTGGCCAGAGTCGAATCCATCGAGCCTGCGGAGCCAGGGTATTTTCGGGTAACCCTCGAGATGTCGGTAGCGACCACCGGGCTTCAGGCCGCCGGGCTGCTCAACGTGCTCTTTGGCAACTGCGCCTTGCAAGAGGACGTGGAGCTGGTGGACGTGGAGTTTCCGCCGAGCCTGCTCGAGGTCTTCCCCGGCCCCCAGTACGGGATTCTAGGGCTGCGGAACCTCCTTGGCGTCCATGACCGGCCCCTCACCTGCACCGCGCTCAAACCCCAGGGCCTCGGCCCCCAGGGGCTGGCCGACCTGGCCTACACGTTCGCCTCAGGGGGCCTCGACGTGGTCAAGGACGACCACGGGATCACCAACCAGGCCTACGCGCCCTTTCACCGCCGGGTTCCGGCGATTCAGCGAGCGGTGGAGCGGGCTAACCGCGAGACCGGCGGGCGCACCCTCTACGCCCCGATGCTGGCTGGAAGCCCCCGGGTGCTCGAGGAAAACCTGCGGGTGGCTCGAGGCGAAGGGATCCAGGCCGTGCTCGTCGCGCCGATGCTCATTGGCTTGCCCCTCTTCGAGGAACTCGTGCGGAATCTGGGGCTGGTGGTGCTGGCGCACCCGGCCTTCGCGGGGAACCGGATCAGGCCGCCTTTGTTCTTCGGGAAGCTGTTCCGCCTCTTCGGGGCGGACGCGGTCATCTATCCCAACCACGGCGGGCGCTTTTCCTATAGCAGCGAGACCTGTATGAGCCTGGCCCAAGCGGCCCGGGCTCCTTGGGCCCACCTCCGGCCCGCGCTACCTGTCCCGGCGGGGGGGATGACCGTCGAGCGGGTGGAGGAGATCCTAGGGTTTTACGGCCTGGACACCATGCTTTTGATCGGGGGGAACCTGCTGGCGGCAGGGGAAGGGGTGCTCGAGCGGACCCGGGCCTTCGTGGGACGGGTGGCGGCAAGCTCGGTTGGATTTGCGCGTTGAGCTCTGCTCCTCGAGCCCATCCCGGCGTACACTAAAGCGGTGGCGAAGGTTAGGCGTTCACACCCGGGGTATCGCTGGGAAGAGGTAGAGGTGCGCGAGTACAAGGCCGAGGGCTCGGCCCCTTTCGCGGGCGTGACCCGGCAGGTGTTGTTTGAAGACCCCGGTCTCTTGGCCGAGTGGCGCTACTTTGAGGTGGCCCCGGGCGGGCACACCACCCTCGAGCGCCACCAGCACGTCCACGCGGTGATGGTGCTCTGCGGGCGGGGGAGATGTCTGGTGGGGGAAGAGGTGTATGGTCTCGAGCCTTACGATTTGGTGAGCATCCCGCCCCTGACCTGGCACCAGTTCCAGGCCGCCGAGGACCAGCCCTTAGGGTTTTTATGCCTGGTCAACGCCGAGCGGGATCGGCCCCAGCTGCCTACGGCGGAGGACCTCGAGGCCCTGCGGCAAAACCCCAGCGTCGCGGCTTTTATCCGCACCTGATGGGGCTCTTTGGGGTAGCCGGCAGCGGTGGGAGATCAGGCCTCCGGGACCTCCAGGTTGGGGATGTAATCGAAGGCGATCCGTGCCTCACCCCGGGGCTTTTTTGCCCCTATCCCGGCGAAGTGTAGGGTATACGCCCCAAATTTCTGGTTGGCCCGGTCCATGGCCTGGGCCAGCCGGATGAGCTTCCCATCCCCCTCGAAAAGCGGCCAGGAAACCTCGGGATCAGCCCGCAGACGGCCCAGGACCACCCCCACCTTGAGGGGGGTTCCGCGGGGTTTACCTTTCCATAACCGATCGGTCGCCCGGATTAGGGTCAGGGTATCCTGGCAGGGAGGAAGCCGAGATTCCCCGTGCCAGGTCGAGCGGCCCAGATAGGCTACGAACACGCGGATCGAGCCCGTCCAGTACTGCTCGTGCCGTAACCTCGCCGCCACCTTATGGACCAGCCTCATCAGGACAGCCTTGGCCTGCTCGTCGCTGCGCTCCTCGGGCGGGAGGACCCGCGAGTGGCCCATGGAGCGGCGCGGGGTGGGCGCTTGGGGCAAATCCTCGCCGCGCAGACGCTGCCACCAGGAGGTGCCCACCCGTCGGCTTCCCCAGATGCGCGAAAGCTGATCGGGGCTCAGCGCGTAGAGTTCCTCCAGGTTCGTGACCCCGAAGCGGTGAAACCGGGCCTCCATGCGTGGGCCGATGCCGGGGAGGTCGCGTAGCCCTAGCCCGAAGAGGGCTTGGGGGAGATCCTGGGGCTCGAGCAGGGTGAGCCCGTCGGGCTTTTCCATATCCGAAGCCACCTTGGCCAACAGCCGGTTCGGCCCCAACCCCACCGAGCAGCGCAGACAGGGCCCCACCCGGGTTTGGATGGCCTGCTTTACCGCCTGGGCTAGCGGTACCGCCCGGTGAGGCTCTCTCTCCGCGCCGACCAGTTGGCAGACCACCTCGTCAATCGAGAGCACCGCCTGCACCGGGAGTACGCTCTCGATGGCCTGCAAGATCTCCTGGTGAACCCCGATATAAAGCCGGGGCCGGGCCTCTACGATCTGGATGCCGGGGCAGAGGAGGCGGGCCTCCCAGACCGGGGTGCCGGTTTTGACCCCGTAGCGCTTGGCCTCATAGCTCGCCGCGATGCAGCAGGTGGACTCGGCCAGCACCGGCACCACCGCCACCGGCTTGCCGCGCAGCTCGGGTCGGGCCTGCTGCTCGACCGAGGCGAAGTAGGCGTTCATATCCGCGAAAAGATAGTTCACCGACATGGCTACCTCCTGGGCTCGAGGGGTTGCTTTACGAAAATAACATAATTCAAATTGACTAAATTTGCAACGGATGATCAGTCGGTAAGACTCGAGGCGGCCCCTAGAGATGGCGCGGGCCCGGTGGGCGAAAGGATAGACTAGAGCCCATGCGCCCGGCTTGGCTCGAGATCAACCTGGACTCGCTGGCCCATAACCTCGCCCTGCTCCGCTCCAAAGCCCCCAGAGCCCAACCCATCGGGATCGTCAAGGCCAACGCCTACGGGCACGGGGCGGTGATGGTGGGGCGGGAGTTGCTGCGCCTGGGGGCCTGGGGGCTCGCGGTGGCGACGGTGGACGAGGGCCGCGCCCTGCGCGCCGCGGGGATCGAGGGTGCGGTCTTGCTGATGGGCAGCCTGCATCCCCAGGAGGCTCGAGCGGTGCTGGAGGCTGACCTCATCGCGAGCCTCTCCACCTTTGAGGGGGCCCGCTCGCTCGACGCGGCGGCCCGAAGCCTGGGGAAGATCGCCGAGGTGCACCTCGAGTTCGACACCGGGATGAGCCGGGTGGGGTTCCCCTGGGACCAAGCCCGGCAGGTGAAAGAAGGGCTCGAGCCGCTGCCAAACCTCCGCGTGAGCGGGCTATACTCGCACTTCGCCGACGCCGAAGAGAACCCCGAGTTCACCCGCATGCAGATCGCCAATTTCCGGCACGTCCAGGAGGTGTGGGGGCCCGGGTATCTGTGTCACCTGTCGAACTCGGCGGGGCTGTTCAACCATCCCGAGGCGGCCTTCGACGCGGTCCGGCCAGGGATCGCGCTGTATGGGCTTCTGCCCGATCTGGGTCTGAAGCCGATCGCTCGCCTGCTGGCCAAGCCCACCCTGGTCAAGCCGCTTCCGCCGGGCCGGAAAATCGGTTACGGCGGGCTCTACACCACCCAGGAGGAGGAGTGGATCGCCACCTTACCGGTCGGCTACGCCGACGGGATGCCGAGGCCTCTTTACAACCGGGCCACGGTGAGGCTGGGTGCGCATTCCTGCCGGGTGGTGGGGCGGATCTCGATGGACCAGATCACCGTGCGGCTCCCCGGGCCGGTGGATCTGGAAAGCGTGTTCGAGGTGGTGACGGCAGACTTCGACCCCGGCTCGAGCCTGTGGGGCTGGGCCGAGATGACCGGCACGGTGAGCTACGAACCGGCGGTACGGCTCGCGGCGCGGCTGCCGCGGGTCTACCTGCGGGGCGGGGTGGAAGTGGCTAGGATTGAGCCATGAGGGCGGTCAAGCTGTTTCAGGGCTACCTGTGGTTTCCCCGAGGGCTCAGGTTCGAACCCAAGGAGGCCCTCCCCGCCCAACTCGCGCAGGCTTTGCCGGAGGGCCCGGCCCACCTCCTCCTTGACGAGGTCCGCCCGCCCTTCGCCTTCTTCGAGGACGGAACCCCCACCGAGGGGCAGCGCTTTTTTCAGGTCACCGTGCTGGTGCGCACCGAGAAAGAACCGCTCGAGCTAAGGGCCCTCGCCGCCCGGGTGAGCGAGGAACTCGACCCCTACCTCCAGGCCACGCCAGCGGGGGTGGGGTGGCTGCTGCTGGAGGATTTGCGGCGGGTCTAGGCCGGTTCAGAGGCGGATATCGATGTCCAGAGGGTCCTCTTTTGCGGGCTTGCCGGGTGCGAGGACCTTGCCCGGTTTGGGCCGCAAGCGGCGCGGAAAGGCAAAAGCCAACACGACGGCGAGGAACCCCGCCACCGCCGCCCCGATGGCCCAGGGCAAGGGGCGGCCCACCGCCCGCACTGGGGCCAGCACCCCGCTTTGGTAGGCCTGGGCCTGGTGGTCGGAGAGCACGTCCACAGCGGCAGGAGCTCCAGCGGGGGCATCCAAAACCCAGGTTCCCCCACCCGGGCGGGCCGGGCGGAATCCGGTGGGGGTGAACGGGTCGTAGAGGCCCACCGTGACGTAGTAGCCGTAGTCGCCGGGCGGGAGGTCGGGGAAGACCTCCAGCCAGTCCCCCTCCTTGCGGGCTTGCACCTCCTGGCGGCGGCCATCCGGACGGAGGGATTCGGCGCTCCAGCCGTTTACCAAGTAGGCCTCGTCCCAGCCTTCCCCGGCGGGGGTTTTGAAGCCCGCGCCGGGGAGTTCCTGACCGCCGCTGCCCGCTCCGCCGGAGCTGTCTACGTAGATGCCCACCATGGCCAGCGAAAAGCCCAGCGGGGCGGCCTGGGGGTTGGGGTAGCGGGCCAGCCGCACCCGGAGCACCAGCTGCCCATCCCGCTCGAGGGCCTGGAAGCCGGTCAGGTCGGCAAAGCCGCCCTCCGCGTAGAGGGAGGCCCGGGGGTAGGCGTAACCCAGGCCGTGGTCGTCGCCGAGGGGGTCGGTGAAGAGGAGGGGAATCATCGCTTGTCCCTCGGCATTCGACTTAGCACAGCGCGATGAGGGCCCGCACGAGCTTACCCGGGTCGTGCTGGGCGTAGGGGCCGCCCTCGAGAAAATCTCCCCGGATGACCTGCACGCCGATGGCCTCGAGCCTTTCCAGGTCCAGCCGTACCGGCTCCTGGCGCTCGGCCCCATACCGCGCCAGCAGCTCGGGGCCAATGGGGGCGGTGTGGACCAGCGCGATATCCGGGCGGCGGCCCAGGTGGGTGGCTACCGCCTGGTAGTGCTCGTACACCGAGAGGTGGTCGGTCTCGCCGACCTCGGTCATCACGTTGGCAATGTAGCAGAGCCGGGCGGGGGACTGCCGGATGGCCTGGGCAATCTGTGGGGGCAGGAAACTGGGGATCACGCTGGTGTACAGGCTGCCCGGCCCCAGCACGATCAGGTCGGCGCGGCGCAGGGCCTCGAGGGCTTCAGGCATGGCCGGAACCTCGGCGGGCTCGAGACCTACCTGGAGGATGCGCCCCTGGCCGTGGCGCAGGCTGGACTCGCCCTCCTCGCGGCTGCCGTCCTCGCGGATGGCCCACAGCTTGGCGGGCTGGCTGGTGGCCGGCCAGACCGCCCCGCGCAGCCGCAAGATGCTGTTGGCTTCGCGGATGGCCGTGGCAAAGTCGTCCTCCAACTCGTACAGGCTCACCAACATAAGGTTGCCGAAGGTGTGGCCCTCGAGCCCGCCACCCCGGGCGAAGCGGTACTGCATTAGGTTGGGCAGACCTTCGGCATCGGAGAGGGCCGCCAGGCAGTCCACCAAATCGCCCACCGCCGGGATCCCAAAGGAGGTGCGCAGCCGCCCGGTGCTGCCCCCGTCATCGGTAGCGGCCACGATGGCGGTGAGGTTGGCGGTCTCCTGCTTGAGGCCCCGCAATACCCGGGATAGGCCTGTCCCTCCGCCTAGAGCTACGATGCGTGGACCACTCTCCAGTCGCCGCCGGATGTAGACCTGCTCGGGAACGGTGTCGGGATCGGCCAAGGCGGAGAGCACGCTGCGGTTCATCCAGCGGATGCCCAGGAAGACCAGCACGATCCCCAAGGCCATCCAAAATAGGCCGGAGAGCCACTGCGGCAGATTGAGCAGCACAGCCCAGCGAGCGAGCTGGAAAAACCCGCTCACCAGCGGGCCGTCCCAGGTGAGCTGCACCACCCCCAAGAGCAGCAAAAGGCCGCCGGCCAGGGCCACCAGGGCGTAGCGCTTGACCCGCATTCCCGGCAGAAACCAGCGGCGTGAGAGCAACCGCCAGCGCTTGGGGCGGCGCGAAGCCTCAACCTTGGCCGGGGAATAAGCCCCCATTTAGAGCCTCCCGAAAGCGACGGGGTTTCGCCCAGTGACGGAACGCCGTCCCCTAAGCCGAAGACGATCTGAGCCGATGGCCAAAGCTTGAAGTCTGAAGGGCATGGGCTTACTCCTTGGTGACGTCGCGGTGCTCAACCTCTATCCGTAGACGGCCCTCCAGCTCGCGGGCCAGCCGCTCCACCACCGCCACGCTGCGGTGCTTTCCCCCGGTGCAGCCAACCGCTACCGTGTAGGCCCCCCGGCCCTCGGCTTTGGCCCCCTCAGCAGCCAGCCCGGCAGTGCTGCGCAAGGCCCCGTAGAAGGGCTCGTGCTCGGGTCTGCCAAAGACGTACGCGGCCACCTCAGGGTCGGTGCCGGTGCGCGGTTTGAGCGCAGGGACGTAGTGGGGATTGGGCAAGCTGCGCACGTCCAGCACCAAGTCGGCGTCCTGGGGCGGGCCCCACTTGTAGCCGAAGGAGATGAGCCGCAGCACGAAGCCCTCCTCCTCGCCCAAGGCCTCCTCGAGCACATCCTTGAGCTCGCGGGCGCTCTTGTCGCTGGTGTCGATCACCAGATCGGCCCGTGCCCGCAAGGGAGCCAGGGTCTGCCGCTCGGCGTCGATCTCGGCGAGCAGATTGCCCACCCCCAGGGGGTGCAGCCGGCGGGAGAGGTTGTAACGCTTGAGCAGGATCTCCGAGCGGGCCTCAAGGTAGATGAGGAAGGGGTTGAGTGCCTGCAAAACCCCTTCCACCTCGTGCAGGAGTTTTCCGGCGCGGATATCCACCACCACCGCGGCCCGCTCGACCCCGGCTTTCCCCAGGTGCTCCAAGAGGCTGGTCCACAGGGCCGGGGGTAGGTTATCCACGGAGAAATAGCCCAGATCCTCCAGGGCGAAGCGGGCGGTGGTCTTGCCCGCCCCGCTCTGCCCGCTGACCACCACGAAACGCATCACTTGAGTATAAGCCTAAGGCTTGGTCACCTTGAGCAGCTCCACGTCGAAGATCAGGGGCGAGTTGGCCGGAATATCTGGGCTGGGGCTAGCCGCCCCGTAGGCCAGGTTGGCCGGGATAAGGAGCCGCCGGTGGCCGCCCACTCTCATGCCCACGATCCCCGAGTCCCAGCCGGGGATGACCTGCCCGGCCCCCAGACGGAAAGAGAAGGGCTGGCCCCGGTCGCAGGAGGTGTCGAACTGTTTCCCGTCGGCCAGACGCCCGATGTAGTGGACTTCCACGGTGTCCCCGGTGATGGCCTCGGCGCCGGTGCCGACCACGGCATCCTCGATCTTTAGCGCGGTGATGCTCTGGGGATTGATCTGGACAGCCTTTGGGCGGTTGGCGCAGAGGGTGGGGCTAGCCGCGGCGGCGTTGGGGCGGTTCAGCAGGAAGATGGCCCCGGCTCCCAGCAGGACCAAAGCCACGGCGAGGGCAGTCAGGGTAGTCCGGTTCATAGCGCCGATTGTATTGGGCTGAGATGAGAGGCGTCAGCCCTTCCGGCGGGCTGCTGTAGCGCGAGTTGTCCACAGGCCGCTCCCACGTCACGTCCCCGGCTCCAGCGCACCGAGACCGGGACCCCCCTCCGCTCGAGGGTAGCGGCGAACCCCAGGATCTTCTCCCTGCCCGTACCCTGGTGTGGGGCGCCTTCCCAGGGGTTCCAGGGGATCAGGTTGACGTGCGCCGAGAGCCCCGTGAGGAGTCCGGCCAGGGCCTTGGCCTGCCAGGGGTGGTCGTTCAGGCCCCTCAGCATGGTGTACTCGAGCGTCACCCGCCGCTTGGTCTTGGCGTAGTAGTGCCGCACCGCTTCCATGATCTCGGCGATGGAGTAGCGGTGGGCGGTGGGGATGATCTTCTGCCGGGTCTCGTCGTCGGGGGCGTGGAGCGAGAGGGCCAGCCGCACCCCCAGGTCTTCCTCGGCCAAGCGGTAGATGCCACGCGGGATGCCCACCGTGGAGAGCGTGATCCGGCGCGGGCTCATGGCCAGGGCCTGCGGGTCGAGCATCCGGCGAATGGCCTCGAGTACCTGGTTCAGGTTGAGCAGGGGCTCGCCCATCCCCATCAGCACCACGTTCCTGATCTCCCGCGGCGAGTGGCGCCGGTGATGGGCGGCGAAGAGGATCTGGTCGAGGATCTCCGCTGGGGTGAGGTTACGGCCAAAGCCCATCTTCCCGGTGGCACAAAAGGTACAGGCTGCCGGGCAGCCCACCATGCTGGAGATGCAGATGGTCTTGCGGCCTGCGTAGGGCATGTAGACGGCCTCGGTCTTCTGGCCATCCCAGAGGGTGTAGAGGTACTTCACCGAGCCGTCCTGGCTCACGAAGGGGGTCACCTGGGCGAACTCGGAGACCCGGTACTCCTGGGCTAGCTCCTGCCTCAAACTTTTGGGGAGGTCGGTCATCTCGGCCCAGTCCCGGGCTCCCTGGCTATACAGCCAGCCCGCGATCTGCCCCCTGCGGTAGCCCTCCCCGGGCAAGGCTTGGGGGCTGAGGCCCAGAATGGGAGAGCGGGGGTCAGCGACCGGGGGCGAATCCATAACGCCTCAGTATAGCCGCTCACCCCCCCACACCCCACACCAGCAGCGCGCCCAAGTCCTCGGCGGGGACCGGGCGCCCTAGCCCATGCCCCTGGCCCAGGTCAAAGCCCAGCTCGCGCGCGGCGCTCAGTTGCTCCGGGGTCTCGAGCCCCTTGGCCACCGCCAACGCCCCGACCGCGTGGGCCAGCTCGACCAGCGCTTTGGCCAGGCGGGTGTTTTCCAGCGTGCACAGGGCCGGGCTCAGCTTGAGCCAGTCCGGCGAGAAGCGCTTGAGTTCGCCAAAGGGCAGGGGGTTGGCCCCGAAGTCGTCCAGGGCGATCTTGATCCCGATCCTTTGGAGTTCGTGCAGGGTCTGGCGGAGGCTCACCAGGTCGTGAAGCAGCACCTCTTCGCGGATCTCCAGCACCACCCCGCCGGGGGCCAGGTTGCGCTCGGCCACCAAAGCTGCCAGGGTCTTGGGGAACTCGGGGTTCAAGAGCGAATCGGCGGAGAGGTTGAGGGTGAACTGCACGCTGGGGTCCACCGACTGGAAGACCGTAGCCTGCTCGAGCACCTTCTGAATGGCCCAGCGGTCGCCGGCCTCCATCAGCCCGGCCTGTTCGGCGATGGGCAAGAACTCGCTGGCGGTGCGGTGGATCTTGGTCCCCTTGCGCCACCTGGCCAACGCCTCGACCGCGGCCAGCTCCGAACTCGCCAGCCGGTAGAGCGGCTGGAAGTGTAGCTCGAGCTCACCCCGGGCCAGGGCGTTTTCTAAGTCCACCGCCTCCGGGACGGCCAGCCGGATGCCACCCCCCGCGGCCTGGGCTTGCTGGCAGGCCCAGGCCGCCCGGTCCCAGAGTTCCTGGGGGTCGCTGGCGTCTTGGGGGAAGAGGGCCAAGCCCAGCGAGAGGCTGGCCTGCCGACCCAAGGCCGCGCGCAGCCGCTGGGAAAGCCGGCTGGCCAGTTGGGCCCCACCCCCCAGCCGCCGTACCTCGCCCAAAAACACCCACCGTCCACCGCCCAGGTCGGCCACCAGGTCGCTTTGGCGAATCCCCGAGATCAGTTCCTCGCTGCCTTGGCCCGGGGGGGGCTCCAGCGCGATCTGCATCAGGGCCAACCGGCGGTTTCCCCGCTTGGCCTGGGTCAAGAGCGGCCCTAACCGGGCGCGAAACTCCTCCTCGCTCATCAGGCCGGGGCGCGGATCTTCCCTACCCGTGCCCCTCGCCTCGAGCATCTTGATCCGGTCGGTGGTGGTGCGGAAGCGCTCGGCTTCCAGAATCCGCCCCAGCAAATGGCCCAAGAGGGCCGCGAAAGCTTGCTCCTCGCTGGTCCAGGGGCGGGGTTGGGTGTCCTCGAGCCACAGCACCCCACCCAGCCCCTCCTCGGTGTGGGCGGCGACCTGCATCAAGGCCCGCACCCCGCGGGGGGTGAGCCAGGGGCGAAGCTCGGCCACCCGAGCATCCTTGCCGGTATCCTCCACCGCCAGCACCAGGCTGCGCTCGAGCACGGTGAAAAAGACCGGGTGGGTGTGGGGGCTGATTCGCTCGGAGGGGGTGTTTTCTGGCCACCTCCAAAGCAGGTCGGCGCTGCTGGGCTCGCGCAGCCAGATGTTGACCCCAAACAGCCCCAGGGTCTGCCGGGCGGCCTGGGCTATGGCGGCAAGGCCATCCTCGAGGGTAATAAAGGAGGAACGGTCCAGCTGCACGATGGTGCGCTGCCAACGGTCTTGCACCAGCGGGGCTTGGCCCGAGAGGGACGTCTCCAGGCGGATCTCCACCAGCAGGGTCTGGAGGGTCTCGATCAGGGTCAGCCGGGCCGACTCTCTCAGGGTATAGGAGCGGGCTCCCAGGTGCAGCTTGGGGGGTGCATAGGCCGCTTCGGGGTGGGTCCAGGGCTGACCGCTCATCAGATGTACCAACAATTCCTGAAGCCCGTAGGGCTGGAGTATTGCCCCTTTGGCCCCCCCTAACCGGATCAGGGTCTGTTCGGGGCGGAGGCAATACTCTACGAGTAACGGCGACCGCTCCACCGAGAGCGGGGCAAATAGTTTCCAACCCACCTCATCCAAGGAAGAACCCCCCCAATACGAAAAATCCAGCGAACGATTTCCCACCAGTCTATCTGATTTACCCCACCCTGTCCCCTCACCTCCCCGGGGGCGGGGTTCCACGGCCTGTCGGCCACCCGGCCATGGCCCCCAGCGCCAGCAGCACCAAGCCCAGGGGGAGCGGCCTGACCAGGAGGGCCACCACCAGTCCGCCCAGCAAAAGCCCCAACCCCACCCGGCTACGCCCTCCGATCCAGGCCCGCGCGCCCAGCCACCCCAGTACCCCCGGCAACATCCACAGGGCCAGGCGGAGCAGGATCAAGGTGGATTCGGTCATCTCGAGGAGCTACAGCCGCAGCCCCGGCGGGGTGTGGCCCTCGACCCAGTGTGAGCCGTCCGGAGCAAACTCCTTCTTCCACACCGGCAGGATCTGCTTGACCCGCTCGATGGCGTAACGGCAGGCCTCGAAGGCTTCCGGGCGATGTGGCGCCGACACCACGATCAGGATCGAGGCTTCCGCCGGCTGGACCCGCCCCGTGCGGTGCCACAAGGCTACCCGACCCAGCACCCAGCGCTCCCGCATCTCGGTGATGATCTGGCCCAGCGTCGCCTCGGCCATGCCGGGGTAGGCCTCGTACTCGAGGTAGGCCACCTCTTTCCCCCGGTTGGGACTGCGGGTCGTGCCCAGGAAAACCACCGCCGCACCATAGGGCGGCGCGCTGGCCCACTCCACGTAGGGCTGGAGGTTCAAGGGGGCGGGGGTCAGGCCAAAGCTGTCCTGCCCTGACCCGCCCGAGACCGGAGGCAAAAAGGCCAGCTCATCCCCTTCTTGGAGGGGATGATGGGCACTGGTAAGGCGCTGATTCACCGCCGCCAGCCCGCCGGAAAGCTCAAGGCCAGGAAACCGAGCCTCCAGAGCTTGTTTGGCCGCTCCTACGGTGGAGCCTTGGGGAAGTTCGAGCTCGAGCTCCCGGGTTCCGGCTTGCTCCCGGAACCGGGCGAAGAGGAGTACTCTGACCCGCATGACCTTAGATTATAGCGGTCATCGTCGTACAGAGCAGCGCATCCCTGGCCTCCGGGCTCGGGGGTCGCTGGCTAGACGTCGAGCTGGGCGAAGCGGGCGTTCTCCTCGATGAACTCCCGTCGCGGGGCCACGTCCTGGCCCATCAGGGCCTCGAAGATCTCGTTGGCGTAGAGGGCATCTTCCATGGTGACCCGCTTCAGCACCCGTTTGGCTGGGTCCATGGTGGTCTCCCAGAGCTGCTCGGGGTTCATCTCGCCCAGGCCCTTGAAGCGTTGTACCTCGTAAGCGGCCCGCTCGGGGAGCTTGGCGATGGCTTCCTTGAGGGCCTCGTCGTTGAAGAGGTACTGCACTTTGGCCGTCTTGCCGCCGCCCACTTGCAGGCGGTAGAGGGGCGGCTGGGCGATGTAGAGGTAGCCGCCCTCGAGGATCGGGCGCATGTAGCGGTAAAAGAAGGTGAGGAGCAGGGTGCGGATGTGCGAGCCGTCCACGTCGGCGTCGGTCATGATGATGATCTTGTGGTAGCGCAGGTCCTCGAGGTTGAAGTGGGCCTCCTCCATACTGGAGTCGATCCCCGCCCCGATGGCCGCGACCATGGCCCGCACCTCGGCGTTTTTGAGGGCTCTGGCCAGCCCGGCCTTCTCCACGTTCAGGATCTTGCCGCGCAGGGGCAGGATGGCCTGGAAGCGACGGTCGCGGCCTTGCTTGGCACTGCCTCCCGCCGAATCCCCCTCCACGATGAAGATCTCGGCCTCGGCGGGGTCTTCCGACTGGCAGTCGGCCAGCTTGCCGGGGAGTTCGTCGGACTCGAGCGCGTCTTTGCGGCGCACCAGCTCGCGGGCCTTGCGGGCCGCCTCACGGGCCTGGGCGGCCCGTTGGGCCTTTTCGTAGATCAGCTTGGCGATGCGCGGGTTTTCCTCCAGGTACTCCGCGAACTTCTCGTAGACCACCTTGCTCACGGCGGTCCCGGCCTCGGGGTTCAAGAGCTTGCCCTTGGTCTGGCCCTCGAACTGCGGCTGGGGGATCTTCACCGAGATCACGCAAGATACCCCTTCGAGGAGGTCATCGCCGGTGGGCTCGAGGTCGCCCTTGACCAACCCGGCCTTCTTGGCGTAGGCGTTGATGGCCCGGGTGTAGGCGGTCTTGAAGCCGGAGATGTGGGTGCCGCCGTCCTTGGTGGGGATCATGTTGGCGTAGCTCACCAGTTGGTGGTTGTAGCCCTTGGTGTGGATCAGGCCCACCTCCACACTCACCACGTCCACCTCGCCCTGGAGCAGTACCGGCTTCTCGTAAAGGGCTTCTTCGCCTTCGGCCAGGAACTTGGCAAACGAGGCCACCCCGCCCTTGTCGAAGAACACCTCCTCTTTCTGGTGGATCTCGTCCTTGAACACCAGCCGCAAGCCGGCTACCAAGAAGCTCACCTCGCGCAAGCGGTTGCGGATGCGGCTGGCCTCGAACTTGAGGCCGGGGTCGAAGATGGTGGCGTCGGGCAGGAAGGTCACGCGGGTGCCGCGCTTGCCCTTAGGCGCGTTGCCCACGACCTCGAGGGGCTTGGTCACGTCGCCGCGGCTGAACTCGATCAGGTAGTGCTTGCCGTCGCGGAAGACCTCCACCCGGGTGTACTCGGCCAGGGCGTTGACCACGCTGGCCCCTACCCCGTGCAAGCCGCCCGAGACCTTGTAGGCCCCTTCCTCGAACTTCCCGCCCGCGTGGAGCACGGTGTAGATCACCTCGACGGCGGGTTTGCCCTCGCCGGGCATGAGGTCCACCGGGACACCCCGCCCGTTGTCCTCAACCGTGATGGAGCCGTCCGGGTGCAAGGTGGTGACGATCTCGGTGGCATAACCGGCCAGGGCTTCGTCCACCGCATTGTCCAGGATTTCCTTGAAGAGGTGGTGGTAGCCGTCGGCCTGGGTCCCGCCGATGTACATGGCGGGCCGGTGGCGAACCCCCTCGAGCCCTTTCAGAACTTTGATCGCAGAGGCGTCGTACTGTGCTGCTAGATCAGTGCTCACTTGGTCATTATAGCACATTATGCTGTTAACGTAACCACAGTCGGGGCGATAATGGTGGGGATATGAGCCTGAAGCACCGTGCCTGGGGGGCGATATGGAAGCGCTGGTAACCGGTTTGATCTTGCTGCGGGGCCTGGCCACGCTGGTTTTACCCGTGGGGCTGGCGGCCTTCGCCCTGTTGGGGATTCGTCTTTTGCTCCGGGAGCCCACCGCGCGGGAGTTTGGGGTCTTTCGCTTCCTGGCCTGGACCGCCATCCTCCAAGTGTCGGTTGAGGTTCTGCTGGGGCTTTTCGGCTTGCGCAATGGCTGGCTCCACCTCACCTACGGGGTGCTCGCCGCGGCGCTTCTGCATTTTGTGGGCGGGCTCGAGGCCCCCCAGGGCTGGTTCCGCCGCAGTCTGAACAGACCACCCGAGCGGGTCGGCCCCTATCTGTTCTGGGCCAGCTTTATCGCCCTGCTGCTGAGCCTGAGGTTCCTGGCGACGCGGTAAAACCCCTGGCGTTTAGCGTTCGGCGTTGGTGAACCGGACCAGCCCTTCCAGCACCTCGAGCGCCCGCCCCTGCGCCAGGATTTCTCCAGCCAGCGCCACCCCTTCGCGGACGGTGGAGGTTTTTCCCACCAGATAGAAGGCCGCCCCGGCGTTCAGGAGCACCGCGTCGCGTTTGGGGCCTTTTTCCTGGCCCGAGAGGATGGCCCGGGCGGCAGCCGCGTTCTCCTGCGGGGTTCCGCCTTTGATGGCCTCGTAAGGGGCGGCCCTGAGCCCGACTTCCTCGGGGTGCAGGGTATAGGTCTTGACCTCTCCATGCCGGACCTCTGCGACCTGGTTGTGCCCCAGTACGAGTTCGTCTACCCCCTCTCCGTGCACCACCATCGCCCCCTCCGAACCCAGGTTGTGCAACACCTGAGCGAAGGGCTCGAGCAGAGCAGGGCTCGAGACCCCCACCAGGTTGTGGGTGGCGAAGGCCGGGTTGGTCAGGGGCCCCAGGAGATTGAACACCGTGCGCACCCCCAGCTCGGCCCGCACCGGGGCCACAAAGCGCATCGCGGGGTGATGATTACGAGCGAACAGGAAGCCGATACCTAAGGTCTCGATGGCCTCGGCGACCCTCTCGGCGGGGATGTCGATCTTGATCCCCAAGGCTTCGATCAGGTCAAAGGAACCCGAGCGTGAGGAAGCCGCCCGGTTGCCGTGTTTGGCCACCGCCACCCCGCCCGCCGCGGCCACGAAACAGGTGGTGGTGGAGATGTTGAAGGCCTCCGGAGCCACCCCGCCGGTACCCACGATGTCCAAGAGGGGTCTGCGCGAGACCCGTACCGGTACCGCCGCCTCGCGCATCCCCCGGGCGAAGCCGGTGATCTCCTCGAGGCTCTCCCCCCGGGTGCGCAGGGCGATCAAGACCCCCGCGGTCTGGGCCGGGGTCAGGTCGCCGGACATGATCCGGCCCATCAGCCGGTGGGCCTCGTCTTGGGTCAAGGGTTCGGCGTGCAGGGCTTTTTTCAGCTCGTCCACATTTCCTCCCCCAAAGTTTACCCTGGCAGCGGCAGGTACCAACCCCGCCAGAGGCCCCGCCAAAGGGCCCCCACTTTGTCCATGTGGCCGCGCAGGCTGTACTCAAGCAGCCAAAACAGGCCATACCCAGCCACCGCCAAGAGCGGCCAGCGGGCATGTTTACGAAACAGCCGAACGTTGGAAGCAGCGAAAGTTTCGTCGGCCCGAAGGTTCCCAGACCAGGAGCTACCCCCCTTGTGCAGCACCCGTGCCCCTTCAGCGACAGCCAGCCGAAACCCCGCTTTGACCAGGCGCAGCCCATAGTCGCAGTCCTCACCGTACATGAAAAACCCTTCGTCCAGCAGACCCACCTGCTCCAGGGCTGTCCGGCGGATGAGCAGGCTGGCCCCGCTGATGTAGTTCAAACGCCTGGCCTGACGCGGATGGGTCAGCAGACGAATCAACCCCCAGGGTAACACCACTTCGCCCCCGCCCCAGGCTTGCACTTGCTCAGGTCTATCCATCTCGTAGAGCACCGACCCCACCGCCCCGATCTGGGCATCTTGTTCGGCCCGCTCCACCATTGCACTGAGGGCTTGGGCATCGGGCAGGGTATCGGGGTTGAGCAGCCAGACGTAGTCGGCTCCCTCGGCCAGGGCCCGGCGGAGGCCCACGTTGTTGCCCCCGGCAAAGCCTAGGTTGCGCTCGAGCTCGACCAGCTCAAGGTGCGGAAAGGCCCTGCCAAGCTGGACCACCGCGTCGTTTTCGGAAGCGTTGTCCAGCACCAGTACCCGGTAGTGGGGGTACTGGAGTTTCTCCAGGGCCTGCAAACAGACCACCGTATCGCGCCAGGCCCGGTAGTTCAGGATCAGGATGTAGACCAAGGGCTCAGCCACCTTTGCCCTCCAGTAGTCCGCGGGTATAGGCGGCCTCGAGCAAGAACCGGTACTTACCCGCAGCCCCCGCCTGTTCTTCCCAACAGCGCTCGGCCAGCAGCCCCTCCGCCTTGCTCCAGGGGTAGAGCCAGCCCTTTAGCGCCAAGGAAAGGGGGTGGGTGCCGGTCCAGAAGGCCACCTCCAGGCTCTTGTGGGCGGCGTAAAACTTCCAGGCCATCCGGCCCATGCTCCGCCACTTCTCGAGCATGCCCTCGAGGCTCACCGGGTCGTGGTGCCAGGCCTGGGCTTGGGGCCAAAACCGGGGCCGCATCCCCCGGTTCCATAGCCGCAGCCCCAGCTCGTGCTCCTCCCAGCCGTAGGCTTCAAACTCGGCGAAGGGCCGCGCGGGCAAGAGCGAACGCGAAAACGAGATGCTGGCCGACCAGAAGCCGCCTTTTCCCAGGACTTGCCCCGCCCTGAGCGGATCCGTACCGGCGTGCATCCGGGCCTGCCAGTAGCGCTGGAATGGTGTGCGCACCACTGCGTCGGGTATGCGCACCCGGCTCACGATGGCCGAGCCGGGGTAGAGGCGGTGGGCCTCGAGGTGGGCTCGGAGAAACCCTGGCTCAGGCACGATATCATCATCGTTCAGCAGCACCAGTCGCCCCTGGGCCTCGGCGATACCGCGGTTGCGCGCTGCGGCGAGCTTTTGGTTGGGCTGTCGGATGAGGCGGAGGCGGGGGTCAGAGATGCCGCCGAGGCGAGCGGGGGTATCGTCGCTCGAGCCGTCGTCCACCACGATCACCTCGAACTCCGGCTCCCCCTCGGCCAAAAACGCCCGCACCACCCGGCTGACCAGGGTAGCCCGGTTGTGGGTTGGGATGACCACGCTGATCTCCATACTTCTACCTAGGGGCCCGGTACTCCTCCCAAGCCCCCCAGGCATAGGCCAGCTCGTAGTCGCCTCGAGGGCCCCAAAGCCCCTTGGCCCAGGGCAGAAGGGTCATCTTGAGGACCAGCAGGGCGGGGTGAACCCCCAAAGCCCAGGCCATGGCCGGGTCTTGATATTTGCGGTAGACCCGCATATGCGCAGCCCCGGCTTTACGTGCCCGGCTCAGGGCGCTGCCGTGGTGATCCCAGGCTTCGTGAACCGCTTCGGCCTCTTTGATGAAGACAAACCGTGCCCCGGCCTTCCTGAGCCGATAGGCCAGGTCGGGGTCTTCCCCCCCGTAGCCGGCGAAGTGTTCGGGGTCGTAACCCCCCACTGCTTCGAACAGGGATCTGGGTAGGCTGGTGTTGTTGCCGGTGGCGTTCCACCAGAATAGAGCAGGCCCGGGTAGCTCGGCGGCTCCGCTGCTTTTGAGCTGGGGTGGAAGCAGCAAGCGGCCTACGGCTACGGTTTTGGGGCTCGAGTGCGCCCTTTGGTGGGCCGCGATCCACCCCGGGCCGGGGATCACGTCGTCGTCGGAGAATAGCAGGATATCCCCCTGGGCCACTTCCGCCCCTCGGTTGCGAGCGCAGGCTGCACCCTTCCCCTCGGTCTCCAGGCACTGCAGCGGAAATCCCGCCGGATAACGCCCCAGCCACTCCACCGTGTCGTCGGTGCAGCCGTCCGCTACCACGATCACCTCAAACCCGCCCTCCTGGCCTTCCAGCGCTCGCAGCTTGCGCTCGAGCAGGGCGCGGCGGTTATGGGTGGGGACGATCACCGATATCATGGCCGCTCCCAGTCATCCAACCGCAAACCCGCTATGCGGGCAAACTCGCGCTGGTTGCGCGAAACCAGGACCAGATCGTGGGCTTTAGCAATGGCCGCAATCCATAGGTCGTTGGGTCCAATGAGCGCGCCTTGTCGTTCGAGGTCGGTTCGAATCATCCCGTATACACCGGCCACCAGGGAGTCCACTTCAAAACAGGGGATTTCGTTGCGAATAATCTCCACCCGCCTGAGGTTGGCCTCTACCCGCTGGCTCTTTCGGGCCCCGTAGTACAACTCCCCCAGGCTGATGCTGCTGATGAAAATTTTCGGCTCGGCCTGTATGCGCTCCACTAAGGCAGGTACCCCCTTCAGGTAGCCGATCCAGACGTTGGTGTCCAGCAGGTACACTACAGCCCTTCCCGTTCTTCAAGTTGTCCCTGCGGGGGCCGCTCGAGGTCGCCTTCCCAGCTTCCCGCCAGGGCCAGGAAAGCCGCCGAGCGTCGCGGCGCAACCTGTGACTCGATCATCTCGCGCAACAGCTCGGAGACCTTTATGCCTCTGGCCTTGGCCTTCTGCTCGAGGATGCGGTAGGTTGCCTCTTTTAGGTAGGTCTGCACCTGCGGCATGTAAATAGTGTATTTATAAGTACTATAAAACTCAAGTCATCGCCAGGAAATTCTCCAGGATCTGCCGGCCGCCTTCGGTCAGCACCGACTCGGGGTGGAACTGCACCCCGAAGGTGGGGTAGTCGCGGTGGCGCAGGCCCATCACCGTGCGGCCTTCGGCCTCGTCCACCCAGGCCGTGACCCGCAGCTCGGGCGGCAGATCCTCGACCACCAGGGAGTGGTAGCGGGTGGCGGTGAAGGGGGTGGGCAGCCCGGCGAACACCCCGCTGCCGTCGTGCTCGATGGGGCTGGTCTTACCGTGCACGATCAGCCGGTGCCGCACCACCCGCGCCCCGAAGGCCTCGCCGATGCTCTGGTGGCCCAGGCACACCCCCAGGATGGGGTAGCGAGGCGCGTAGCGCCGGATCAGCGCCACCGAGAGCCCGGCTTCCTTGGGCGTGCAGGGGCCGGGGGAGACCACGATGCCGTGGGGGTCGAGCTGCTCGACGTCCTCGAGGGCGAACCGGTCGTTGCGCCAGACGGTGAGTTCCGCGCCCAGCTCGCCCAGGTACTGCACCAGGTTGTAGGTGAAGGAGTCGTAGTTGTCGATCACCAGGATCCGCTTCATGCCGCCCCTCCCGGGTAGTCCAGGTGCATGCGCTCCTTGACCCGCGCCAGGGTCTCCCGCGCGACGGCCCGCGCCTTGCGGGTGCCCTCCATCAAGATTTCCAGCACCTCGCCGGGGCGGGCCTCGAGCTCGGCCCGCCTCGCGCGCAGGGGCTCCAAGAAAGCGTTGGCCCCGGCGGCCAGCTCGCGCTTGCAGGCCACGCAGCCCCGCGCCCCCGAGCGGCACTCCGCCGCGACGGTCCCGAGCTTTTCCCGGTGGAACAGCCCGTGGTACTCGAACACCGTGCACACCTCCGGCCGGCCGGGGTCGCCCAGGCGCTGCTTCTGCGGATCGGTGAGGGCGCCGGCCACCTTGCGGGCAATCTCTTCGGGCGCGTCGGACAGGAACAGCGCGTTGCCCAGGCTCTTGCTCATCTTGGCGTCGCCGTCGAGCCCCCGGACGCGGGCGGTGTCGAGCACGCGGGCCTGGGGCTCCTTGAGGGTGGGCCCGTAGATCTGGTTGAACTTGCGCACGATCTCGCGGGTCTGCTCGAGCTGGGGCAACTGGTCGTCGCCCACCGGCACTAAGTCGGCGTCGAAGGCGGTGATGTCGGCGGCCTGCGAGACGGGGTAGCCCAGGAAGCCGTAGGTGACCGAGTGCCCGAACAGCGCGCGCTTTTGGGCGATCTCGCTCTTGACGGTGGGGTTTTGCTGGAGCCTCGAGATCGTCACCAGGTTGCCGTAGAACACCGTCAGCTCGGCGATTTCGGGGATCAGCGACTGGATGAACAGCGTCGAGCGCCGGGGGTCTAGGCCGCTGGCGATGAGGTCGTAGGCCACCTCGAGCACCATCGCCCGCACCTTCTGCGGCCGGTGGAAGTTGTCGGTGAGGGCCTGCACGTCGGCGATCATGACGAAGGTCTCGAAGTGGTCCTGGAGCTCGGCGGTCTGTTGGAGCATCCCGAAGTAATGACCGACGTGCAAGCGGCCCGTGGGGCGGATGCCGGTCAGGATGCGCTGCATGCCGGCCCCCTCGCGTGCCCCAGACCCCGCGAACCTGGCGCTCATAAGCCCTCCTCGGCCATCTGCACGGCTTTGAGCATGGCCCTGGCCTTGGTCAAGCACTCCTGATACTCGTTCGCGGGCTGGGAGTCGTAGACCACGCCCGCCCCAGCCTGGATGTGGACCTGCTCGTGGGCGATCACGATGGTGCGAAGGGTGAGGGCCTGATCCATGTGGCCGTCATAGGCGATATAGCCGAAGCTGCCGCCATAGGCGCCGCGGCGGGAGGGCTCGAGCTCCTCGATGATCTCCATGGCCCGGATTTTGGGTGCTCCCGAAAGTGTGCCCATCGGCAGTACCGCGGCCAGGGCGTCGAGGGGGGTCTTGCCTTCGTGGAGTTCGCCTTCGACCGTGGAGACGATATGCATGACATGGGAGTAGTGCTCGACAGCAAAAAGTTGGGTCGGCCTGACCGTGCCGTACCGGCAGACCCGGCCCAGATCGTTGCGCGAGAGGTCCACCAGCATCACGTGCTCGGCGCGCTCCTTGGGGTCGGCGAGGAGGTCTTCGGCCAGGGCCTGGTCCTCGGCGGCGTCCTGGCCACGGCGGCGGGTTCCCGCGATGGGCCGGGTGGTGACGCGCTTCCCGTCTGAACGCAGCAGGCTCTCGGGGCTGCACGAGACCAGCGTGACCTCGCCGAGCTCGAGGAAGCCCATGTAGGGGCTGGGGTTCACCGCGCGCAGGGCGCGGTAGATGGCGAAGGGGTGCACGTTCAAGGGGGCCGACAGCCGCAAAGAGGGCACCACCTGGAAGACGTCCCCGGCGCGGATGTACTGCAAACTCCTCTCCACCATGGCCTCGTACTGGGCCTGGGTGAGGTTGGGGGTGAACTCCACGCGCCGTCCGGCTCGCTCGCCCGGCACGCCCGGCAGGGGGCCGCGCAGCTTTTTCTCGGCCCAGGCGATGCGCTCTAAGGCCTCGGCCTTGCTCCCCTCCTCCGCCGGGGCCACGATGTGCAGCTGCTGTTTGAACTGGTCGAAGACCACCACCACCTCGGGCTCGATGAAGAGGAGGTCGGGGATATCGAGCAGATCAGGCTTGAGGGCGGGCAACTTCTCGTAGTGGCGGATGAGGTCGTAGGCCACATAACCCACCACGCCGCCCCAGAAGGTGGGGAGGTCGGGGTCGGGCCGGGTGGGGCGGTGGACGGCCCCGTAGAGGGTGCGGAGCGGGTCTTGGGTGGGGATGACCTCGCCGTTTGCGGTAAACACCCCACCCTTCACCCGGAAGGTGCGCCGTGCTCCCACGCCCACGAAGCTCCACCGGGCCCAGGCCTTGCCCCCCTCCACCGACTCCAGCAAAAAGCTGGGGGTGGCCTTCTCCGAGAGCTTGAGGTAGGCCGAGACGGGGGTCTCGAGGTCGGCCAACAGGGTTTTTTTGACCGGGATGGTGGGCGGGGTTTTCTCCGTGGCGATCATGGGTTCTCCCTGGTAGGAAGGGGAAGGAGCGGACCGTTTACTTTTCAGCTCTGCGCTTTCCCTCCCCGACTTTCCGAAAAACGAAAACCCCCTAGGTCGAAAAGCCCTAGGGGTACAAACCTCTACCGTCCCAGGGCTAACTAGGCCACCACCAACCCCACGCGGTAAAGGTGCGTACCATCAGTAGCCAAGTGTAGGGGCTTCGGGGCAGGATTGCAAGGGGACCCCAACCCAACGGTCGGGTGGGCGTTAGACTTGGTTCATGCAGTCCCCAGACTTCAAGCGCTTTTTCCCCGCGCTCCAATCGGGGTTCGTCTACTTGGACAACGCCGCCGGGTCGCAGGTTCCCCGCCATACCATCCAGGCCATCAGCGACTTCCTGAGCACCGGAAGCTCGAACGTCGGGCAGCTTCACCCGGCCTCGAGAAGGGCCAACGCCGTGAAAGAACGGGCCCGCCTCGAGACCGCCGAGTTCTTGGGCTGCGATCCGGGCGAGGTGGTGTTTGGGCAGAGCGCCACCCACCTGACCTATGGGCTGGCTCGCGCCTTCGCCCGGATGTGGGGGCCGCCGGGCGAGGTGGTGGTCTCGGGGCTCGAGCACGAGGCCAACGCCTCCCCCTGGAGGAGCCTGGAAAAGCTCGGGGTGAGGGTCAGGGTCTGGGAGGCCCGCTGGCCGGAGGGGAGGCTGCACCTCGAGGACCTCTACCCGCTTCTTTCCTCCAGAACCCGGCTGGTGGCGGTCACCGCGGCCTCCAACCTGCTGGGCACCCTGACCGACGTAAAAGGAGCGGTCGAGGCGGCCAAGGCGGTGGGGGCCTGGAGCGTGGTGGACACGGTGGCCTATAGCCCCCACCACCTCCCCGATGCGAAGGGCTGGGGAGCCGACTTCGTGTTCTTCTCCAGCTACAAGGTCTTCGGGCCGCACCTGGCCTTTGTGTACGTGCGGAAGGAGCTGATCCGGCAGCTTCCCACCGACAAGCTCTGGTTCATCCCCGACGACGCCTTGATCAAGTTTGAGCCGGGGACCGCGCAGCACGAACTCTTGGCCGGGTGGCTGGGGAGCCTCGAGTACCTGCGGGAAGTTCTTGGAGGGGGAGGGCCAGGACGGCAGGGGCTCCGCCAGGCCTACGCCCAGATCGAGGAGATCGAAGGCGACCTGATCCAGTACGCCCTGGCGGGGCTCGAGGCTTTGCCCAAAGTCCGGCTCTATGGGGTTCCTACCGCCGAAGGCCGCACCGCGACCTTCTGCTACAGCGTCGAAGGCTATACCCCGCGCGAGGTCGAAGCACGGTTGCTGGAGGCGGGGATCGGCGTCTCCACCGGGCACTGCTACGCCACCATGCCCGCCCAGAGCCTCGGGATCTTCCCCGAGCAGAGCCTGCGGGCTTCGCTGGTGCACTACAACACGCGCGAGGATCTGGACCGGTTTTTGGGGGTGCTCGAGGGCCTATAAGCGGGCCGCGAGTTGGTCGCGGCGGAAGAGCCGGAAGGCGAGGTGCAGCACCGCGGCATCCAAGATCCACACTAAAAGCCCCAGCAAGAGCACCAAACCCACGCTGAAGTACATCAGCCCGGTCACCTGGCCGATCAAAAGGCCCACCACCGGCAGCACGATCACCCCGCCGAGCTGAAACGCCTCCTGGAAGCTATTCACCCGGGCCGAGACCAGCACCGTGGTCCCCAGGCTCAACCCGGCCAGCGCCGGGCCGAGCCAGAACGCCAGCGCCAGCCACAAGGCGTTGGGAAACAAGAGCCGGTCCAGGGTGAGGAGGGAGACCAGGTTCGCCACCAGCGTGTAGACCAGAAAGCCCAGCAGCCCCACCACGACGGCGGCCAGCCAGGGAGAGAGGGCTTTGGCCAGGAAGAGTTCGCGGTCGGAGGTGGGGGTGTAGAGGAGGGCCTCGAGCGTCTTGCGCTCTTTCTCCCCGGCGAAGCTGTCCGCGGCGATCACCGAGGAGACCATTAAGGGCACGATCAGGTACAGCGGGGCCAGGAAGTACACCAGGCTCATCACCACGATCTGCTGGGCCGGAGTATAGCCCGCCAGCGAGGCCTTGAGGCCCGCCGGGGCCCGCTCGAGGAAGGTCTGGAGCTGCGAGAGGGTCGAGCCGGGCAACTCGGCTAGACGCGGGGCGAAGGCCACCAGGGCCGGGATCAGCACCAGCATCAGCACTGGCACCACGATGAGTGGGATCAGCACCGCGCGGCTCCGTGCCACGGCGGTGAGGTCTTTGCGGACGATGGCTTCTAGAGCAGGGAGGTTCATCGGGACTCCTGAGCGTGGAGGGCGAAGTACACGTCCTCGAGCGAGGGCTCTTCCAGCGCGACCTTGTAGAGGCCTACCCCGGCCCGGACGAGCGAGCCGACCAGATCGGGCACCTGGGCTCGGCTCACACCGGGAACCGTGATCGTCCCGTTTTCCCGGGGCTGGGCATCCGGGAGCACTTCCAGGGCTTTAGTCAGATCGGCAGGGGCCACCTCGAGCACCAGCCGCACCCCGCCGAACTGCTGGGCGAGGGCTTCCGGGGTTCCCATAGCCCGCAACCGGCCATGCTCGAGCACCGCCACCCGGTGGCAGAGGGCCTGGGCTTCGGCCAGGTTGTGGGTGGTGAGAAAGACCGTGCGCCCCTCGGCATGAAGCCGCCGGATGAGGTCTTGGACCTCGCGGGCCGCCACCGGGTCCAGGCCGGAGGTCGGCTCGTCGAGGAAGAGCAGTTCGGGCTGGTGCAGCAAAACCCGGGCCAGGGCCAGGCGTTGCTTCATGCCCTTGCTGTAGCCGCCTACCCGCTCCTTAGCCCGCTCGGCGAGGCCGAACTGCTCGAGGAGTTCCCCTGCCCGCCGCCTCGCGTCGGCCCTGCCGAGCTGGTAAAGCTGCCCGTAGATCTCGAGGTTTTCCTGGGCACTCAGCCGTTCGTCCAGGGCTGGGGTCTCGGTGAGCACGCCGGTCCGGGCCATCCTGCCAGGGGGATAAGCCTAGCACCTTCGCACTCCCGCTGCTGGGGCTCAACACCCCGTTCAAGAGTCGCACCGTGGTGGTTTTCCCGGCCCCGTTGTGGCCCAGGAAGCCGAAGACCTCGCCCTGGGCGACCTCGAGGCTCAAGTCGTTCACCGCCAGGGTCTCGCCGAAGCGGCGGGTGAGCCCCGAGGCCACGATCACCGCTTGGCTCATGCCGCTCCCCGCCGCAAGAGGACGTAGAGCCCCAGGTTGGCCGCTAGGAGCACCGCAAACCCGGCCAAGCCCAGCATCCCCACCAGCAGATCCGAGGTCCGCTCCACCAGCAGGTGGCCCAGCGTTCCCACCGCGTTGAGGGTTCCGTGGAATAGCGCCGCCACCCACACCGACCCGCCCCGCTCCCGCAGGTAGAGCATCCAGGGGCTGAGCAGGAGGGTGAAAAGGGTCATCCCCAGCACCCCCAAGAGCGGGTGTTGGGGGTAGTTGTACCCCTGGAGGATGAGCGGGGCGTGCCACACCCCCCACACTCCGCCGATGAGCCAGGCCGCCCGCCACAACCCCCGTCCTCGCACCTGCTCCCACAGGTAGCCGCGCCACATCAGCTCCTCGCCGAGGGCAGCCAACAGGTTGAGGGTAGCGCCCGCCACCAGCGCTTGCAGCAGGATCAACCCCAACAGCACGGCGGGTGGGGGGAGGGAGTCTAGGGGAATCTGGGGCGGCAGTTGGCGCAGCAAGCCCGCCAGGCCCACCCAATCCCCGAAGAGCAGGCTGACCGGAATCGAGAGCACGGTCAGCCCCACCGGCAGGAGCCAGGCCAGGAGCCAAAAGCGGTTGGGACGGCTCCAGCGGAGCAGGTTGAGCCCTTCCCGCCGGGCCAGCCCGAGCGCGATCAGGCCGGGAATCCACATGTAGAGCAGGGAAAACGGGAAAAAGAGCGGACTGCCGAGCCTCACCCCTAAAAGGTAGAAGAGCCCGGCTACCGCCCAGGAGATCCCGAGCGTGACGAGGACCGTGCGATGGACTGGATTCATGGGTTTTCTTCCGCAGAATTCTCGTTGGGGGCCGCCTTAGGTCGGCGGCCTGCTTTCTTCAGGGCCTCTTTGAGCAGGAACTCGATCTGCGCGTTGACGCTGCGAAACTCATCGGCGGCCCAGCGCTCGAGGGCCTCGTAGAGCGCCGGGTCAATCCGCAGGAGGAACCTCTTCTTCTCGGGCATAAACCGGGTGTGGGGTCTCGTCGAGGCCCTAACCCCCCTTCAGTACAGCGTCCCCGTGTTCAGAATGGGCTGGGCTTCGGCCTCCGAGACCAGCGCCACCAGGAGGTTGTTGACCATGGCGGCCTTGCGCTCCTCGTCGAGTTCCACCACCCCCTCAGCGCGGAGCTGGTCGAGGGCCTGCTTGACCATCCCCACCGCCCCCTCCACGATCTTCTGCCGGGCCGCGATCACCGCCTGGGCCTGCTGGCGGCGCAGCATGGCTTGGGCGATTTCGGGGGCGTAGGCCAGGTGGGTGAGGCGGGCTTCCAAGACTTCTACCCCGGCCACCTCGAGCCGGCTCTGCAACTCCTTTTGCAACTCCCGGGAGATGGCCTCGGGGTCGCCGCGCAGGGACTCCTCGCCCTGGTGGGCGTCGTAGGGATAGCGGCTGGCCAGCGCCCGGATGGCCGTCTCGGACTGGATGGCCACGAAGCCCCCGTAGTCTTCCACGTCGAAGAGGGCCTTGGCGGTGTCCACCACCCGCCACACCACCACCGCCGCGATCTCGATGGGGTTGCCCTGGGCGTCGTTGACCTTGAGGCGCTCGGTGTTGAAGTTGCGCACCCGCAGCGAGAGCCGTTTCTTCGAGGCGAAGGGGTTGGCCCAGTGAAACCCGGCGAAGCGCACCGAGCCGGTGTAGCGGCCTAAAAACACCAACACCCGGGATTCGTTGGGCTGCACCACGAAGAAGCCGCTGAAGGACAAGAAGCCCAAAAGCCAACTCCCCACCGCCCAGGCCAGCTTGTCCCAGGGATAGCGCCCCTCCAGCGCGGCCCGGATGAAGTCGTAGAAGTTGAACCCACCCCAGACGAACAGGCCGATCACCAACAGCACCGCCAAAAGCCCGTTGAGACGAAAAGCGCGGCGTTCACAGATGCCTTCCATCGTGCCTCCTATAATCAAAATGATATCATTTTGATCGCGGTCCGTCAAGGATCGGTCCGGCCCGACCTGCCGCGGCTCAACCGGCCTGGGTATCGGTCGGCTTACGGGCCTCCACCACATTCACCCGGTCGCGCCCGGCGTCTTTGGCCTGCAAAAGCGCCCAGTCGGCCTGCAACAGCCAGTCCTCGAGCACCGCCAGCGAAGGCGGAACCCGCCCACCGGTGATCCCCGCGGAGAGCGTGAAGGCCCAGGGGATGGGCTCCACCCGCAAGGCCCGCAGCTCGTCCTGGATGCGTCGCAGCACCAGGTAGGCGTCCTGCAGGCTGGCCCCGTAGAGCAGCAGGGCGAACTCCTCGCCGCCCCAGCGCACCGCCAGGTCCTCCGAGCGCAGGTGTCGGCGCAGCACATCCGCCAAAGCTTGCAATACCCGGTCCCCGGTATCGTGGCCGTAGCGGTCGTTGACCCGCTTGAAGTGGTCGAGGTCGAGCATGGCCACGGTGACGGGCTTGCCGCTCTGCCGGGCTAGGTCGATCAGCTTGCGGCTGTGCCGCTCGAGCCCACGGCGGTTCAGGAGCCCGGTAAGGGGGTCGGTGATGGCCTGAGTGCGCCACTCGGCCAGGGCCAGGGTCTGCCGCAGCCGCTCGGTGAGGAGAGGGGCCAGGGCCTCCAGGTTGCCCCGGTCCTCGAGGGGTTGGCTGAAGTACAGGATGGCCTTGTCATCATCGCCCGGGCCAGCCCCGCGAAGCAACCCTTGGGGGGCCAGCGAGAAGGAGTAGCGATGGCGGGTCCTCCGGCCCACCACCGTCTCGATGTCGTTGTACAGCCCCATGCCCACCAGGGACGGGAAGAAAGGCTTTAAGACCTCGAGCATCTCGGTCAGGATGCTCTGGGGCGAGAGGGTCTGGTGGGTGGGGGCGACCCGGTACAGCCGCTCGAGCAGCCGGGCCCAGTCGTGGAGCCGGGCCTCGGCCTGGAGACGGCGGTTGCGGTCGGCGGCCAAAAGCCCCAGGATCCCCAGAAAGGTCAGGTAGCCGCTCAGGGTGAGGGTCAGGGGCTGGCCCAGCCCGGGGCTTTGTGGGAGGTCCGACCAGATCACCCGCCAGCTCACCAAAAGCCCGGCCACCCCCAAGGCCGATACCCATAGCCCCAGCGGGCGCGGGCGGGCCTCGAGGTATCCCCCCACCGCGGTGAAGAGATAGCCGAGCACGAAGCCATAGTGGGCCAGGCTATGCTCGTACCCCAGGCCAGTGCGCAACCACGCCACCGGGTAGGTGGACAAGGCGGCGATAAAGAGGCCGATGATCCATAGCAGCCGCCCCTCGGGGGCCACGCCCAACACCGCGGCATCGGTATAGAACATTGCCAGGATCAGCAGGCCCAGGGTAAGGAAGCTATAACCCAGGAGCGCTCCGGGGTCGGGGCCCAGCAGGCTCAGCCCCACCGCCATGACGATGGCCGGCAGGTAAAACCACAGGCTCAGCCGGGGAAAGCGCCGCCCGGGCAGCCGGGCCAGGGTGTAGGCCCAGGCCAGACAGCCGGCCAAGGCGGCTCCATCCGCCCAGGAGAGGGCCGGGATCTGCCCGTTCCAGCGGCCGTACGCCCAGCCCGCCTCCGCGGCAGCCAGCAGCAAATGTCCCCACGCCGCCCCCCGCCAGACCCCTCCGGCCCGCCACAGTAGGGCCGCCCCGGCCAGCGCCGCCAGTGCGGGGGCTACCAGCCGCACCAGAGGGCGGGTGGGCTCGAGGAGGCTTCCCAACAGGACCAACGTCAGCGTCAGGGCTAGCCAGGGCACAGATCCATTGTATGAGTTTGCTGAAAACAAAACTTGGAGTGGATACCGTAAGTACCCCACGGGTCCCGTTGCACAGGAAACATGTACTTCAGGTGGTTCCCGGTCGCGCCTGGCGGTACAGCCGTCGGAAGCACTCCGGGCCGACCGTCTACCTCTAATCTGAGGAGGTCTGGGGGGCCGGGCGGGCTTGGCGCACCAGGGCCTCGAGCGCCGTGCGCAAGGCCGCGACCCCCTTGAGAAACTCGGGGATTTCTATGTGCTCGAGCGGGGTGTGGTCCAAGACCGAATCGCCCGGCCCGTAAGCGATCATGGGAACGGTCCAGTGCGGGGCCAGCACGTTCATGTCGCAGGTCCCGGTCTTGTACTTGAAGACCGGGGTTCCCCCCTGCGCGCGGATGCCTAGGCGCAGGGCCCGGGTGAGCGGGGTGTCCTTGGGGCCCACGTAGGGCACCTCGCGCCCGGAGAAGTCCAGGTCGATGGTGGGCGGGGCGTAGGCGCTCAGGTGGCGGATGGCCTCTTCCGGCTGGAGCCGGGGTGGCAGGCGCAGATCGAAGAGCATCTCGGCTTTCTGCTTGAGCTCGGCGGGATGAATACGGAAGTCGCGCAAGGTGTACTGCACCTGGTCAAAAGCCCGCACCCCCACGTTCATGGCCTCCACCCAGGCTTTGACGCTGGTGAAGTAGCTGATGAGTTCCTCGGCGGCGTTGGCCTCCTGATGGGCGGAGTGGAAGTGGTCTTTCTCGCGCCGGGCCCGCACCAACAGGCGGCCCTTGTACCCCAGGGTGATCCCCTGCCAGCCCGAAGGCTCCCCGATGATCACGTAGTCCGGCTTGAGCTTATCGGCCACGTAACGGGCCCCCTTGGAGCTGGGGGCTTCTTCCTCGGTGGCCCCGACCAGGTGGAAGGTAGCGGCCTCGAGCGCGCTTTGGGGCAACCCCGCCACCGCCAACACAAAGGTCACGAAGGGCCCCTTGGCGTCCACCGCTCCCCGCCCAAAAAGCCGATCCCCCTCGATGCGTACCGGCACCACCCCGGCTACGGTGTCGATGTGCCCCAAGAGCACCACCTGCAAGGGGCCCCGGCCCAAGACCCCGCGGGCGTTATCGGCCTCGTCCACCCAGGCTTTCATGCCGAGTTTTTCCATCCCCGCCGCCAGGTACTTGGCGACCTCGCGCTCGGCGCCGGAGACGCTGGGAATCTCCAGCGCTCCCCGCAGGAATGCGACCGGTTCGAGGTTGGTCGGTGCCATAAAGCCTGGGTTAGACATTACCACCCCCCAGGATCCCCTGGCTCATCGACCGGCGGCATCGCCCGTGGGCTCACTCCTTCGGGCTCCAGGCCAACACCTCGCGAACGGCCTCCACCACCCGCTCGAGGTCCCCTTTCTCGATCACCAGAGGCGGTAGGAAGCGGATCACGGTGGGCCCGGCGGCCAGGGTGAGGACGCGATGCTCGCGCTCCAGACGGGTGATGTAGGGGGCGGACTTCTCCTTGAGCTCCACCCCGATCATGAGCCCCAGCCCCCGCACCTCGCGCACCTTGGGCGAGTCGATCCGGCGCAGCTCCTCCATGAACCACGGGCCGAGTTCGGCGGCCCGTTCCCACAGCCGGGTGCGCTCGAGGTACCGGATGGCCGCGACGCCTGCCGCCATGGCCAGCGGGTTCCCCCCAAAGGTTCCGCCGTGCCCGCCTTTGGGCATCGCGTCCGCCACCGCGGGGCTCATCACGGCCGCCCCGATCGGCACCCCGCCACCCAAGGCCTTGGCCATGGTCACGATGTCCGGGACCACCCCGAAGTGCTCGAAGCCCCAGCGCTTCCCGGTACGGCCCATCCCGGTCTGGATCTCGTCGAGGATCAGGAGGCAGCCCCGCTCCAGGGTGACCTGGCGGGCGGCCTCCATGAACTCCGGGGTCGCCGGGCGCACCCCGCCCTCGCCCTGAACGGGCTCGAGGAACACCGCCGCGGTATTTGCGTCTACCGCCTCGCGCAGGGCCTCGACGTTGTTATAGGGGACGAACACCACCTCGTGCCCGTAGGGGCCGAAGGGCTCGCGGTATTTGGATTCGTAGGTGAGGGCCACCGAGCCCAGCGTACGCCCGGAGAAGCCCCGCATCGCCGCCACGAACCGGCGCTTGCCGGTGGCCATCATGGCGAACTTCAGGGCGGCCTCGTTGGCCTCGGTGCCGGAGTTGCAGGGAAAGACCCGGCTGAGTCCCTGCGGTAAGATGCCGGTGATGGCCGCATAGAACTCGGCCCGCTTGTCGTTGGGGAGGGTCTGGGGCATCACCATCAGGGTCTCGGCCTGCTGCTTCACGGCCTCGACCACGGCTGGGTTGGAGTGCCCCAGGTTGGCCACCCCATAACCGCCCACGCAGTCGATGTACTCGTTCCCCTCCGAGTCCCAGACCCGGGCGCCCTGGCCCCGCACGATCACCACGTCGTGCTTGTTGTAAACGCCAGAGTCGTGTTGCTTTTCGACCTCGAGCCAATTCGTCACGGTTTGCATGATTCCCCCATTCTACCGCTAAAAAAACCGGCCTGCTCAGGGAACAGGCCGGGGATAGAGGTTTAGCCTGTGGCTAAGCCAACCCCCGGTGTCTAGGTTTGCGCGAACGCGGCCGCATCGCATCAAGACTAAGGGGCGGCGCCGGGCTTGTCAACATGAACCCTGCCCGAAGCGCTTTGCCCAGGGTGTTTGGGGGCTTAGCCGGGCGGGAGTAACCTAAAGAGGTGGAGGCCTACGTTGCCTTGGGCTCGAACCTGGGCGACCGCGCCGGGTATTTGCTGCTGGCCATGGCCCGCCTCTCGCGCCTCGGGCAAACCCGGCTGTCGCGCCTCTCGCAGGTCTACGAGACCGATCCGATCGGCCCGAGCGGTCAGGGGCCGTATCTGAACCTGGTCGCACAGATCGAGACGGGCCTCGAGCCTCGAGCTTTGATGCGAGCCCTCCTGGAGGTCGAGCAATCCCTGGGCCGAAAGCGCAGCCAACGCTGGGGAGCCCGCACCATTGACCTCGACCTGCTCCTCTATGGCGACCGGGTGATGAACACCCCTCTCCTCACCCTGCCCCACCCCCGCCTGCACGAGCGGGGGTTCGTCCTGGCCCCGCTCTGCGACCTGATCCCGGAGGCTTGGCATCCGACTTTGGGGAAGACCTACCGACAGCTGCTTCAAGCCGTAGGCTGGGATGGGGTCCGGGTCTGGGAGAAACCGGCATGAACGAGCGGCCGGGCTTTACCATACCCAAGGAGCTCGAGCCCTACCCCCGCGAGATCACCGTGGACGGGCTGCGCCTCCATCTCTACGACGCGGGGCGGGGCCCGGCTTTGGTCCTCCTCCACGGCCTGGCCGATGAGGCCGATTCCTGGCGGCAGGTCATCCCGGTGTTGGCCCAGACCCACCGGGTCATCGCCCCCGATCTTCCCGGGTTTGGGCGTTCGGACCGGCCCATGAGTACCGGCATCGCCGGGCCGCTGGGGCGGCTTCACTAGCAGGAGAGGCCAGGGGAACTGGTGCGCTTGCTGCTGGGTGAGTAGTCCTACTGCCAGCGCTCTTCCGGCTCGAGCCCCCCTAACCCCCGTTTGATCTCCCCGATCAGGTACAGGCTCCCCGCCGCCACCACCAGCCCGTTGGGTGGAACCATAGCCTGGGCTTTTTGCAGGGCCTCGAGCGGGTTTTCCACCACCTCCGCGCCCGGAAAGAAGGGGAGCAGTTCGGCGGGGGGCCTCGAGCGGGGGGAGTGGTAGCGGGTCAGGACCACCGGTCCCAGGTCGCCCAGGGCTTGGGAGATGGCCTCGGCGTCCTTGTCTTTCGACAGGGCCAGCACAAGCACCCGTGGCCTCCGGGGGAAGTGGGCCTGCAGCGCTTCGCGCAAGGCCCAGGCCCCTTCGGGGTTGTGGGCTCCGTCGAGGAGGAGATGGCCGAGCAACTCCAGCCTGCCGGGATGCCGCACCCGCTCGAGGCCCCGCCGGATGGCCTCCCAACCGATCCCCAACCTTCGCGCCGCCGCCGCCGCCAGGGCTAGGTTGCGGGATTGGTGGGAGCCCAGCAGGGAGGTCCGGAGCGCCTGGACTTCTCCATCTAGCTCGAGGGTAAACTCAACCCCCGCTTCACCCGGCCGGATCCCGTGAACCGAGAAATCCTCCCCCAGCACCCGGATCTCCGCCCCGACCTCGGCGGCACAGGCTTTCAGGGTCTCGAGCCCTTCCCCTTGGGCCCCGGTCAGGACGGGCTTGCCCGGGCGCATGATCCCGGCTTTCTCGCGGGCGATATGGGCCGGGGTCGGCCCCAGGATCTCGGTGTGGTCGAGGCCAATCGAGGTGATGAGGGAAAGCTCCGGCGAGGCGGCGTTGGTGGCGTCGAAGCGGCCCCCCAGCCCGACCTCGAGCACCGCCCACTCCACCTCCCGCCGGGCGAAGTGGAGCAAGGCCGCCGCCGTGGCGATCTCGAAAAAGCTAGCCTGGACCCCTTCGGCCAGCGGTTGGATCTCCTCCAGCAGGGCTTCCAGCTGGGCATCCGCGATCTCCGTCCCATCCACCGCGATCCGCTCGTTGAAGCGCACCAGATGCGGGCTGGTATAGGTTCCAACCCGGTGCCCGGCGGCGCGCAGGATGCCCGAGAGGGCCTGGGTGGTCGAACCCTTGCCGTTGGTCCCCCCCACCAGGATGCAGCGGTAAGCCCCCTCGGGGTGATGGAGCGCCCTGAGCAAGACCCGGATGCGCTCCAGGCCCGGTTTCATGAACATCTGCCGGGCCCGCAGCCAACCCAGTGAACTGGCCATCGGGGTCGGGGCTCAGGACTCCGGGTGCGTCCGGCACCGTTCGCACAGGCCGTGATACTCGAGGCTGGCGCCCTTGATCTGGAGGTGGGGAAACCGCGAGCGGACCTCGCTCAGCACGTCGGGTATGCGGGTATCCAGGTCAATGATCTCGCCGCACCGCTCGCAGATCATGTGCAGGTGGCCGTCGGTGTTGGCGTCGTAGCGCGTAGCCTCTCCGGCTCGGGTGAGCGGGATCAAGTAGCCCTCCTCGACCAGGGTATCGAGGGTGCGGTAGACGGTTCCTAGGCTGATGTTGGGCACCAGCTTGCGCACTTCTTGGTAGACCCAGGCTGCGTCCGGGTGGTTGTGGGCCCCTTTCACCACCTCGAGCACCGCTCTGCGCTGACGGGTAAGCCGCTGCATCGCCATCGCTGAGTAGAGTATAGCGAAGTCGGATGATAAACACCAGAATCCTGAGCGGAATGCTGGGGATGGCCGGACGCAAGAGCCATCAGCCTTTATTCAGGATGCTGGACAATAGGTTCAACAGCGATGGGGTCGAAACGCTCCTAAGCCTTCCGAACCCAAAGCGATGATCGAAGGCCCCATAAGCCCTTGAGCGTCTGGCCTTTAGCTCACCTTAGCCTGCTCGAGAATCTCCTTGCCCCCTTCGGCCAGCAAGTCCTGGGCCAGCTCGGCGCCCAGCACGGCGGCTTCCGCCGCGTCACCTTCGATCTCGCCCCGGATCATCTCGCGGCCATCGGGGGAGAAGACCCCGCCCTCGAGCCGCAGGGTTCCGTCATCCTCGACGAAGGCCAGGGCGGCTACAGGGGCCTCCAGACCCACCCCCAAGGCCGCCACAAAGGCCCGCTCGGCACAGACCCGGTCGCTCGAGGGGCGGTGGTTGAGGCTGTAGGCCAGCTCCTCGGCGTAGTCGTCTCCCAGCCGCACCTCGAGCCCCAGCGCCCCCTGCCCCGGCGCGGGCAGCAGGATCTCCGGGTCTACGAACTGGTCAATGCGGTTGCGTAGGTCGAGCCGCAGCAGGCTTCCCGCAGGCATGATCACGGCGTCGTACTCGCCGGTGCCCAAAGCCTCGAGCTGGTCGTCCACGTCGCCTTTGATCTCGCGCACCACCAGGTCTGGGCGGTAGGCCAGAAGCTGGGCCTTGCGGCGCAGCGAAGGAGCCCCCACCACCGCACCCTTGGGGAGATCCTCCAGCCGTTTAGCGGTGCGCCCCACGAAAGCCTCGCGGGGGTCCACCCGCCGGGTCACGGCGGTGAGGTGAAGCCCGTCGGCCTGGGAGGGGGGCAGGTCCCGCAGGGCGTGCAGGGCGATATCGATCTCCCGCTCGCGCAGGGCATCCTGCAAGCCAGCGGCGGGGTCCTCGCTACGGTTGGTAATGGTCTTGGTCCTGAACTCGACCTCGGGCCAGTTTTCTTTCAGGCGTTCCACCACCCAGCGGGTTTGGGCCAAGGCCAGCAGGCTGCCCCGCGTGCCGATCACGATGACGCGCATAACTTGACCTATTGTAGCGGAAAGATTTTGCTTCGCCAGTCCTCGGGAATCACCCCCGCCTCTACCAGGAAGTCTTCACCCTCGCGCTGGGCCCGGCCGCTCTTCACCAGCTGGAAAAGCGTCTGGGTGATGTATTGCTGCACCCGCCGCAGGGGAAGCCCATCGGCCTGTAGCTCGGGGCGGTGCAGGTTCAGGAAAGCCCGGTGAAAGCCAGGGAGTTCGTTGAGGGCGATGCGGGATTCGACCTCGGACCAGCGGATGGGGCCGCTCATAACCCATAGCTTAACCGGCGGGCAAAGGTGTGGGTCTCGGACGGGCGGTACGGCTTGATGGCACCCCCAGGTCAATCCGCCAGGTCTACCATGGGGGTATGGCGCTCATCAAAGTAGCCCAGGGCGACCTCACCGAGTTCGCCGGGGAGGCCATCGTGAATGCGGCCAACAACCATCTCCAACTCGGTTCAGGGGTGGCGGGGGCCATCCGCCGCAGGGGAGGGCCTCAGGTGCAGGAGGAGTGCGACCGCATCGGCCAGATCAAGGTAGGGGAGGCCGCCCTGACCGGCGCGGGGAACCTACCGGCCAAGTACGTGATCCACGCCGCCGTGCTGGGGGATGAACCGGCTACCCTCGAGACCGTCCGCCGGGCCACCCGGAGTGCTCTGGTGCTGGCTCAGGCCAAGGGCATCAAAACCCTGGCCTTTCCCCTGCTGGGGACCGGGGTGGGGGGGTTACCGGTGGAGGCGGTGGCGCAGGTCATGCTGGAGGAGATCAAGGCTGCCCCCGACACCCTCACCGTCACCCTGTACGGCTTCCGCCCGGAGGACGTGGAGGCCGTCCGCCGGGCCCTGTAGGCCCGGGCGAGCGTTGAGCATTCGCCGGTTTGCGTATAGCCTGGGGGCTGTGCGCCTTTTGCGCTTGCGGCAGTCCCACTTTCGCAACCTGAAGTCCCCGGAGTTTGCCCCTCCGCCGGGGCTTACCACGGTCGTGGGCGGCAACGCGCAGGGCAAGAGCAACCTGCTCGAGGCCATCTACCTGGCCCTGGGGGGCGAACTCAAAAACGGGCTCTCGGACCGGATCGCCTTCGGGGAGACTGAGGCCTGGGTGTATGCCGAGGTCGAGACCCAGTTCGGGCCCAGCCGCCTGGAGAACAAGCTCTCCATGCCCCGCCCCGGCGCAGCGGGGGGCCGCGAACTGTGGCTCAACGAGGGGAGCGCTAGCCTCAGGGAGTTCGCCCAGTTGCCGGGGGCGGTGCTGCTGGGGCCGGATGACCTCGAGCTCGTCATCGGCCCGCCGGAGGAGCGCCGCCGCTTTTTAGACCTGCTCCTCTCGCGCTTCTCGGCCCGCTACCGCTCGATGCTCTCGGCCTATGCCCGGGCCCTGCAGCAGCGCAACGCCCTGCTCAAGACGGGTGGCAAGGGGCTTGGGGTGTGGAACGCTGAACTGGCCAAGTACGGGGCGGAGATCCTCAGCCTGCGGCGGAGGATGCTGGGGAAGCTCGCCCCGCTGGCCCGCGAGTCCTACCGCGAACTGGCCCCCGGAGAGCTACACCTCGAGCTGGTGGAGACCGCCTCACCCGACGAGTTTCTCACCGCCCTGGAGGACACCGTGCCGCAAGACCTCGAGCGCGGCGTGACCAGCATCGGCCCGCACCGCGACGACCTGGCGATACGCCTGGACCAGCGCGACGCCCTCAGGTTCGCCAGCCGGGGCGAGGCCCGCTCGATCGCGCTGGCCTTGCGTCTGGGCGAACACCGCCTGTTATGGCAGCACTACGACGAGGCCCCGCTGCTGCTGGTAGATGAGTGGCACAGCGAGCTCGACCCACGCCGCCGCCAGGCCCTGCTGGGCTATGCTGAGAGCCTGCCCCAGGCCATTCTGGCCGGGCTCGAGGCCCCCCAAAACGGCGGAACGGTGTTCTGGATCGAGGCCGGGGTGTGGGGCTAGAACGATACAAAAAGGACAACGGCAACCCCCGTTAACCTACCTGGCCCCCGGTCCCCGTAAACTAGGCCCCGATGGCTAGGCGTAGCTCCAACCTCCACCGGCCCGCCGAACTCCTGGGAAAAGTCCTCAAGACCCATGGCCTCGAGCCCGGATTCAAGCGGGGCAAGGTGCTGGCCCTTTGGCCGGAGGTGGCGGGAGAGATGCTAGCCCAGATGAGTGAGGCCGCCGGGCTCGAGGACGGAGTGCTCTTGGTCTACGTCCCCGACTCGGCGGCGGCCTTTCACCTCAAGTTTCAGCGCGAGGAGTTCCTCAAGCGCTACGAGCAACGCCTGCCCGGAGCCGTGACCGATATTCGTTTTCGGGAAAGGCGCTTTTTGCGCAAGGGTAGCGGCCAGGCCAAAGCCGCCCAACCGCCCCCCCTCTCCCCCCAGGAGGAATCGCATCTGCGGGCTCTGGCCGACAAAACCCCCGACGAGCTCAAGGCCGCTGTGTACCGGGCGGCCCAAGCGGTATTGCGGCGGCAGAAGCTCTCGCCGCACCCCCCTTGCCTGATCTGCGGCTCGCCCGAGCCCGAGAACCCCTGCAAAAGCTGCCAGCGCCTCCTGGAAAACCCGGCCATCCAGCGCGAGGCAGGCCGCCTCACGCGCAAGCCCCTGAACCCCCGGCTGGAGGGCGAACCCCTCCAGGCCGCCAAGTACCTGGCGCAGATGCGGCTCGAGGCCCAGCTCCGTGAGTTGCTCCCGCAGGTGGTCAAAGAGCCCAACCTGATCGTGGTCTTGCAGGACACCGCCCGCCGCTACCTGCAACTCTGTTCGGGGCAGTCCGAGGTCCGGTCCTACCTCCACCTCCTGCCGGAGACCTTGCGGCAGTTCCTCAAAGAGCTATGAGCAGATCTCTAAAGCTCGTACTGGTGTCCGGTGAGGGCCAGCCGACGGCGGCGTTCTTCGTAGTCGGGCATGATCTTGCCCAGTAGGCGCCAAAAGGCCGGGGAGTGGTCGAAGACGAGCAGATGACAGACCTCGTGGGCTACCACGTAGTCGAGTAGGGGAGAAGGGGCCATCATCAGCCGCCAGTTGAAGCGGAGCTCACCCTTGAGGTTGCAACTGCCCCACCTCGAGCGCTGGTCGCGGATATAGACCGCGCAGGGGGCCCAGCCGATCTGCTGGCTGTAAAACTCCACCCGCTCGGGGATGCGCTCGAGGGCCCGGTCTTTGTACCAGGCCTCGAGGAGCTTGCGGGCGGTACTGGTCCTGTTCGCCCAAACCTGAAAAGCGCCGCCCCATAGCCGCACGGCGGGGCCTTCTTCCTCGAGGTAGCGCTCGAGGGTGTACTGCCGACCCAGGTATAAGAGCCCCTCCCCGGTTTCAAACCTGCGCCTGAGCGGCAAGCCCCGCTCGGCGAACTCATTCTGCTTTTCTACGATCCAAGGAGCCTTGGAGAGCACAAAAGCCTCCAGGGTTTCCAGGCGAACCCGGTGGGGGGCTGCCACCAGCACCCGCTCGGCGTCCACCTGGAGGCCTACGGTGCGCCGTCTCGAGCTGCGCCGGACCTCGAAGACGATCCGGCGCTGCCCAAACTTGACCTGGCCTCGTTCTCTATCCACCATCCGCACAGTTCCCGCTCCTTTGGGCCAGACCCCAGGCCCAATCACGGATTCCCCTCGGCGAGCCGAGGTGCCCTTTGTTCTACAATCCTCCCACCCCCTCGGGCCAGAGCGCCCGCACAATTAAGACTTTGTCAGCGCAGCCAGCTAAAAACGGCCGGATACGCCAATAACATAAATACCCCTCGGCCAAGGCCGGGCTGAGCTGTAAGGGATCCAACCGCAAGGCCCCAGCAGAAGTCGCGCAGGAAGCTGGAGCCCTGGAGGTGGTCAGGCTGCTTTCCTAGAATTTCCCCGCACCCCGGTGGTACGGGCTCGAGCCTCCCCAACCGCAAGAGGCGCGGTGCGTTGGTCCGGGCTAGCGCCGCCCGCCCTTGCCCTTGCCCCTTCCGCCAGGCTTTTTGCCGCCCCCACCGCCAAATCCGCCTGAGCCGCGCAAAAAGCTCTTGAGCTTGTTCTCGAACTCCGGCGCTTGACGTGGAAGCCGCTTGGGCCGGGGGGGTTCGACCGGGGCTGGGGTGAGTTCTTTGATGGAGAGGTCGAGCCGTCCCTTGTCGTCGCGTCCGAGCACCATCACCTGGATCACTTCCCCTTCCGAGAGGTGATCCCGCACGTTCTTGACGAACTCGTGGGCGATCTGAGAGATGTGCACCAGACCGGACTCGCCGTTGGGTAGCTCGACAAAAGCCCCGAAGTCCATGATCCGCGTGACGCGGCCTTCCACGATGGCACCGGCTTCAATCTGCATTCAGTTTTTCCTCCTGGCCAAAGCCTTTTCTCTCGCCCCTGGGGGATCGAGGTCGTATATGCCCCGCAGAGGTCGAGCATGGGGAGTGGGGTATCTCACGACTAGCTCACTATAGCACGGAAAGGCCTGGGGTTCCGGGTGGCCCTGCGCAGCGAGACCGTGGGGAGCCCTCCATCGGGCTATGTTGCTTGGCCTAGCGAACACTGGAAGGGGTGCATCCCACCGGGTCAGATCCAGCACCCGAAGGGATTTGTTGCGTAGGGCATGATCGGGCTGATGGTTCCTCCTAGAACATGTAGGTAAGGTGTACTCAACCCTTTGGCTTTTCCCCCTCGCCCTTCTGCCGGAAGGCCCGGCTTTTGGCCTTCTCCTGGCCAGTGCGGTCTTTTTGGGCTTGCCCCACGGGGGTGCTGACCTCCTGCTGGCCCGTCGGTTGGGCTATCCCCTCTGGGCTTTTGTGCTGGTCTACTTATCCCTGGCCGCCTTAGCCCTTCTGCTCCTTTTCCTGGCCCCCGCCTGGGCGCTTTTGGGCTTCCTCCTCCTGGCCCTTTTCCACTGGGGCCGGGTGGAGCAGCGAGGCCCGCTGGGCTATCTGCGGGCGGGTATGGTTCTGGCCTTCCCCTTCTTTTTTCACCCCGCCGAGATACGTCCCTTCTTGGAGGCGTTTTCAAACGGTTGGATCCCGCCCTCTGGGACTTTGCTGGTACCCCTGGTCTGGCTCTTGGTGCTCTCTTTCTTCCGCCCTCGCCCCTTGATGGAGTGGGTGGATACTGCCCTCCTGGCCCTCTTCCTCTGGCTGGCCCACCCCTACGCCGGGCTTGCTGGCTACTTTCTCTTTCAACACAGCCTGAAGAGCTTTCGCCTGGTGGGGGTTCGCAAAGGGGAGTGGAAGGAGGTCTATCTGGCCACCTTGGGGGCTCTCCTCCTGGCCTTTTTCCTTTGGCCCCGCTTGCCAGACTCGCTGGCTGCCTATATGGGGGCGGTCTACGTTCTTACCCTGCCCCATGTCCTCACCCTGGAGCTTTGGTTTCGTCGTGGTCCCGGTTTGGCCCGGACCTAAGCCCGCCGGGCGGGCCCCCTCCCCCCTGGTCCGGCCGGTTTCCCACCCCATCTATGACGCTTTTGCACTTTGCTAACAGGAAAGTGTTATATTGGTCCTATGCTGACCGAGAGAAGTCGCGAGCTGTGGTGGGAGTGGGATGCCGAGGAACGGCAGATCGTAGGCACGCTGAAGGACTTCCTCAAGGCCGAGGTGGCCCCGGGTGCTGCCGAGCGCGACAGGACCGGGGAGTTTCCCTTTGAGATCGTCAGGAAGCTGGGCGAGCTGGGGGTGATGGGGGCCAACGTGCCCGAGCAGTACGGCGGGGCCGGGCTTTCTACGCGGGTTTTCGCTCGGGTGCTGGAGGAGATCGGCGCGGTGGACGGTTCCTTGGGCCTTACGGTGGCCTCGCACAACTCGCTCTGCACCGGGCACATCCTGATCGCCGGGAACGAGGCCCAAAAGCGCGAGTTCCTTCCCAAGCTGGCCAGGGCTGAGCTGCTGGGGGCCTGGGGCCTCACCGAGCCCGGGAGCGGCTCGGACGCGGCAGCGATGCGCACCCGGGCCCTGGAGACCCCGGAGGGCTTCGTGCTGGAGGGCTCCAAACAGTTCATCACCCAGGGCTCGGTGGCCGGGGTCTACGTGATCAACGCCCGTACCGACGCCGCCCCGGGCGAAGACAAGAAACACCTCGGGCTTTCGGCCTTTGTCTTCTACGCTCCGGTGGAGGGCTTGCGGGTGGGCCGCAAGGAAGAGAAGCTGGGCCTGCACTCCTCGGATACCGCCCAACTCATCTTTGAAAACCTGCACTTGGGCCGAGGGGCTTTGTTGGGCGAACGAGGCAAGGGCTTTTACGACGTGCTTAGGGTACTGGACGGGGGGCGGATTGGTATCGCGGCCTTGAGCGTGGGCCTGGGGCGGGCAGCATTGGAGTTCGCTGCCCAGTACGCCCTCGAGCGCGAGCAGTTCGGCAAGCCCATCGCCGAGTTCCAGGGGGTCTCCTTCAAGCTGGCCGAGATGTGGACTAACCTGGAAGCGGCCCGGCTGCTCTACCTGCGGGCGGCTGAGCTCAAGGATGCCGGGCGCCCCTTCTCTGCGGAGGCGGCCCAAGCCAAGATGTTCGCCTCCGAGGTGGCCGTACGGGCCTGCGACGAGGCCATCCAGATCCTGGGCGGCTATGGCTACATCAAGGAATACCCGGTCGAGCGCTACTGGCGCGACGCCCGGCTGATGCGCATCGGGGAGGGCACCACCGAGGTGCTCAAGGTCATCATCGCGCGGAACCTGCTGGCCCGGTTCAAATAATCTGGACGGTGAGCCCAAACCCTATTGATTGGGCTCACCCTGGCGCAACGTAGAGGGGTGGTGCAGCTCGCTGCCAACGCCCTCCCGGAGTTGCTCGAGCTTCTCGGAAGCCCGATAATCCCGCTCGACTACCTCAAATGCCCGCTTTCCCCGAACTCGCGGGCCGAGGTCGAGGCGGCCCGGAAGCACCGCCCGGTACTGCTGCACGGCTGGGGTCCGCCGGGCTACTCGGTGAGCATGGCCCGGGTTCCTGAGCCTGCGCTGTTGCAAGAACTCGCCGCCCTGAGCGACACCCCTTACCTCTCGGCGCACATGGACTACGTCCCTGACCGGGATGGAGAGCTGACCCCCGCGGGCCTGCTGTTGCGGATGCGCCAGAGTGTGGAGGAGCTGCGGCGGCTCACCGGGCTCGAGGTGCTGCTGGAGAACCTTCCCTTTGTGCCCTGGGGCAACCGGCCCCGCTACCTCAGCGACCCCGAGTTCATCCGCGAAGCCCTGGAGGCGACCCAGACGGCCTTCCTGCTCGACCTGGCCCACGCCCGCATCGCGGCCCATCACCGCCACCAGGACCTCGGGGGCTACCTGGAACGGATGCCGCTCCAGGGGGTCATCGAACTGCACGTCTCCGGGCCGCGCCTGGAGGAAAACGGCCTGCGCGACCGCCACCGGGCTTTGAGCCAAGCCGACTATGAGGCGCTGGAGTGGGTGGTGAGCCGCACCCCCCACCTCAGGATGCTGACCCTCGAGTACCAGGGGCAAAACGGCGGGCCAAGGGTCTGGCTCGAGCAGTTGGAACGCCTGGATGCCCTGCGGCACCGGCTCAACCACCGCTGAACGTGCGTCGGCGTGGGTGTAGACCCTAGAACAAAGGTCAACTCCGCGAGCGAGCCACGGGTTATCCGGCCCGGCCCCATGGGCCTGGGGGGTGATCCACGAAGCGTTCGGCCTCAACCAGGACATCCAGGAGATCACCCGGCGCTTGGCCGAGCAGGGGTACGTGGCCCAGCGTCGCTGAAACCGGCCTGCTCACCTGGAAGATGCCCCTTTGTACCGAGTATAATTTCACCCGAGGAGGCCACAATGGAGATCTTCACCCAAGCCTGGGCCGAGGCCTATCACAAGGCCCTGAGCGAGAACCAGGAGTACAAGAAAGCCGCCGCCCGTTGGGAGGGCGCGATGGCCCTGATGCTTCGCGCCGACCCCGCCGCCGGGATCCCCGAAGACCGGGCGGTGCTCCTCGACCTCTGGCACGGCGAGTGCCGCGGGGCCAAGGCCGTGAAGCTGGATGAGGCCATGCGCGAGGCGCAGTACGTGATCGAGGGGGATTCGCACATCTGGCAGGAGGTCTTGGAGGGCAAGGCCGAACCCCTGATGAGCGTGATGCGGGGCCGCCTGCATCTCAAGAAAGGCTCGATCTCGGCCCTGGCTCCTTACGTCAAGGCCGCCCAGGAGTTGGTCAAGACCGCCCAGCGGGTCGCCCAAGTATGAAAGCGGTGATCTACCAGGGCCCCGGCCAAGTGGCGCTGGGGGAGGTGGACGAGCCCGAGTTGTTCTCGGCTTCGGATGCCTTGGTCGCCATCGAGCTAGCGGCCATCTGCGGCTCGGATCTGCACGTCTACCACGGCTCAGTCCCGGGGGTACTGCCGGGTATGAGCCTGGGGCACGAGTTCGTGGGAAGGGTGCTGGAGACTGGCCCGGAGGTGCGCAGGGTCAAAAAAGGCGACCGGGTGGTGGGCAGCTTCCACACCGCCTGCGGCGAGTGCGCGGCCTGCCGCAGGTCGCGCTACTTCGCCTGCACGAACGGGATGGTCTACGGCTACGGGATCGCCTTTGGAGGGTTGGGTGGGGCCCAGGCCGAAAGAGTCCGGGTTCCCCAGGCTGACCTCTCGCTCCGCAAGATTCCCCACACCCTGCCCGCCGAGGAAGCCATCTTGGCGGGGGACATCCTCTCCACCGCCTATGGCGGGGTGCGACCCTGGCTCGAGCCCGGCATGGGCGTGGTGGTGGTGGGCGCGGGGCCGGTGGGCCTGATGGCCGTGGAGGTGGCCCGCACCCTGGGGGCGGGGCGCATCTACGCGGTGGACTTCGACACTCACCGTTTGGGGATCGCGGAAAAACGCGGGGCTATCCCGCTCAACCCCAAGGAGCGCGACCCGGTCGCCCAGCTCTACCGCGAGACCGAGGGCTTCGGTGCGGACCTGGTGGTGGAGGCGGTGGGCGGGGAGGGGAAGGCCCTCGAGACCGCCTTCAAGCTGGCCTCCCCCGGCGGGGTGGTGGCCTCGCTGGGTGTGCCTACCGTGGAGACCTTTACCTACCCCTGGCTCGAGGCCTTCACCCGGGGCCTGCGCTTTCACGGCTCGTTGGCGAACGTGCCGCGCTGGATGGACGAGGTGTTGGCTTTGCAGGGGGCCGGGCGGATCAGCGGAAGCTGGATTTTCAGCCACCGGCTCACCTTGGACGAGGCCCCGCAGGGGTACGAGATGTTCGACAAGCGGGAAGCCGTGAAGGTGGCCCTGACCCCGGCTTAGGACACAAATGGCCTACTCCGGCCAGACAAACGGCCCCTCCTGCTCCACCGAGTACCCCGCCTTGCGCAACAGCTCTACCACCTCGAGCCCGTGGGCCTGGTCCCGCACCTCGAGCACCAGCTCCACCCCCACCTTGCCCAACGGTGCGAGCCACAGGGCCCGGCGGTGGAAGATGTCGATGATGTTGGCCTTGGCCTGGGCTACCCTCTCGACCACGGCGGCTAGGGCCCCGGGACGATCTACCACGGCAAGCTTGAGCAGGATATAGCGGCCCTGGCGCACCAGCACTTGTTCAATGACCCTGGCCAGCAGGTTTCCGTCAATGTTACCGCCGCACAGCACGGTACAGACCGTATCGCCGGGCTTCAGGCTGAGCTTTCCCGCGAGCAAAGCCGCCACCCCTGCCGCTCCTGCCCCCTCGACCACCAGCTTGCTCTTCTGCACGCAGTGGACGATGCCCCGGGCGATCTCGTCGTCGGTGACCTCCACCACCTGGTCCACCCGCTCGCGGATGATGGGCAGGGTGAGGTCGCCGGGGCGTTTGACCGCGATCCCGTCGGCGATGGTCTGGGCCTCCGGCACCGCCACCGGGTGACCGGCCTCGAGGCTCGGCTTCACCGCCGAGCAGCCTGCGGCCTGCACCCCCACCACCCGAACCTCCGGCTTGAGCGCCTTGGCCGCCGTGGCGATCCCCGAGATGAGCCCGCCTCCGCCGATGGGCACCACCAGCACCGAGACCTCCGGCAGGCTTTCCAAGATCTCGAGCCCAATGGTCCCCTGCCCGGCCATGATCAGGTAGTCGTTGAAGGCATGTACCGGCACATAGCCCTTGGTCTGTTCCAACTGCCGGGCGATGGCTGCGGCGTCATCGAAGGAGTGGCCCTCGAGCACCACCTCGGCCCCGTAGCCTTTGGTGGCCATCACCTTGGTGAGCGGCGCAAAGGTCGGCATCACGATGGTCGCCTTGACCCCGTGCATCTTGGCCGCGACCGCCACCCCCTGGGCGTGGTTCCCCGCCGAGGGGGCCACCACCCCCCGGGCCTTTTCCTCGGGCGAGAGCTGGCTGATCTTGTTGTAGGCCCCGCGCACCTTGAAAGAACCGGCCCTTTGTAAGTTCTCCGCCTTGGTGTAGACCGCCACCCCCAGCTCCTGCGAGAGCGCCGTGTCGTGGAGGAGCGGGGTTTCGTGGATCAGGCCGCTGAGGCGTTTGCGAGCGGCTTGGATATCGGAGAGGGTGAGGCTCACGCTCTGATTGTATGAAGCCTGAAGGCTGGGGGCTAGAGACAGGGTGCCCCCCACTGGCCTTTAATATGGACTCATGCGGCAGAACCTCACGGTAGAAGAAGCCCTCGAGGTCATCCTCGAGCACGCCCGGCCCTTGACCCAGACCGAGGAACTCCCCCTGGCTCGGGCTTACGGGCGGGTGCTGGCCCAAGATCTCGCGGCGCTGGTCAACCACCCCGACCAGGACGACACCTCGCTGGACGGGTACGCGGCTCGAGCCGAGGACACCTTGACCGCCACCCCGGAAAACCCGGTGCGCCTAAGGGTGATCGGGGAGGCCCCAGCGGGCAGGCCTTTTCCCCGCGAGGTCGGCCCCGGCGAGGCGGTGTGGATCTTCACCGGAGCGCCCATTCCCAAGGGGGCCAACGCCATCTTGCGGGTGGAGGACACCCGGCGCGAAGGGGACACGGTGCTGTTCTTCAAGCCGGCCAATCCCGATGGAATCCGGCCCAAGGGCGATGATTTTCGGGCGGGCGAGGTGCTGCTGAAGAAGGGCGATCTCCTCACCCCAGGGCGGATAGGGCTGTGCGCGGCGATGGGATACCCCAGGGTCCCGGTTTTCAAACGGCCCAAGGTGGGCATCCTCACCACCGGGGACGAGGTGGTGGAGCCGGGCCAGCCCCTGCCCTACGGCGGGGTCTACAACGCCAACAACTACTCGTTGGCGGCCCTGGTCTGGGAGGCCGGGGGCGAGCCGATCCTGATGGGGAGAATCCCCGACCAGCCCCAGTTGCTGCGGGAGAAGCTGGCGGAGGCCGGGGGGCTCGACCTCTTGCTCACCACCGGCGGGGTCTCGATGGGCGAGCACGACATCGTGCGGCAACTCCTCGAGGGCGAAGTGAAGCCGCCCCAGCGGCCCGGCGATGCCGGTACTCCAGTGAAGCCGCCCCAGCGGCCCGGCGATGCCGGTGCTCAAGGCCAGATCCACTTCTGGAAGGTTCGGCTGCAACCCGGCGGGCCGCTCCTCTTCGCCGAGTGGAACCGGATCCCCCTCTTCGGGCTGCCGGGGAACCCGGTCTCGAGCATGGTCACGTTCTTCCTGTTCGCCCGGCCCTATTTGTTCAAGGCGCTATCCCGCACCGATGCGCCGTACAGCCTGCTCGAGGCCACCGCGGCCACCCCCTTCAGCCCCAACCCCAGCAAGGTGGCCTACCGCCGGGCGGTGCTCTCCTTCGGATTGGATGGCCTCCAAGTTCGCACCACCGGCAACCAATCCAGTGGGGTCTTGCGCTCGATGGCGGTGGGGAACGCGCTGGTGGTGCTGGAGCCGGGGGTTGGTGTGGAGGCCGGGCAGAGGGTGCGGGTCATTCCGCTGGGGTTCACGCTGGGGTGAGCCACCTTGAACTTCCCGCTAACATCGGTCATACTAGAGAAGTTTTGCCTTTGGGCGGAACCTCCCCTTACAGAAACCCCTGGGTTTTCGGACGGGGATGGGTGCCGACGGGCCCAAAACCGTGGAGTCCCCGCTAAAGGGTTAGCGTGAGCGTGTTCTTTCGGGGTAGCGGTAAGGCCCTGGAGGACTTGCATGGAGTTCAAAGATTTTGCTTTGCGGCCGGAGGTGCTCTCAGCCCTCGAGGCCAAAGGTTTCACCACCCCCACCGCCATCCAGGCCCAGGCCATCCCCTTGGCCCTGGAGGGCAAAGACCTGCTGGGCCAGGCCCGTACCGGAACCGGGAAGACCCTGGCCTTCGCCTTGCCGATTGCCCATAGGCTCGAGGCTTCCCGCCAGCGCGGACGAGCCCCCCGGGCCCTGGTCCTCACCCCCACCCGCGAGCTGGCCTTGCAAGTCGCGGGCGAGTTGGCCTGGGCGGCTCCTCATCTGCACGTGCTCAGCGTCTACGGCGGCACCGGCTACGGCACCCAGGCCGAGGGGCTGCGGCGCGGCACCGACGTGGTGGTGGCCACGCCGGGCCGGGCCATCGATTACCTCGAGCAGGGCATCCTCGACCTCTCGCAGATCGAGATTGCCGTGCTCGACGAGGCCGATGAGATGCTCTCGATGGGCTTCGAGGAAGATGTGGAGAAGCTGCTGGGCGCGACCCCGGCCTCCCGCCAGACCTTCCTCTTCTCGGCCACCGTGCCGAGCTGGGCCAAGCGCCTGGCCGAGCGCTACATGCGGGATCCGGTTCACGTCAACGTGGTCAAGGACGAGCAGGTGAGCTACGAGGAGCTGGCCCTGCAAGCCCCTTTGCAGACCCGCTTGAGCACCCTGGCCGACGTGATCTTCGTCTACGCCCCCGAGCGCACCATCGTCTTCACCCGTACCAAGGCTGAGGTGGACGACCTGGCCCTGGGTTTGCAAGCCCGGGGGATCGGGGCGGTACCCATCCACGGGGACATGAGCCAGCGTGAGCGCGAGCGGGTCCTCTCCCGCTTCCGTGAGGGAACCGATAGCGTGCTGGTCGCTACCGATGTGGCTGCGCGGGGCCTCGACATCCCCGAGGTGGACCTGGTGGTGCACTTCCGCCTGCCCGAGAAGGCCGAGCCCTACCAGCACCGTTCGGGGCGTACCGGGCGGGCCGGGCGGAGCGGGCGGGTGGTGCTGCTCTACGGGCCGCGCGAGCGCCGCGAGCTGGAGAACCTCGAGCACGCCGTCAAGCGCCGCTTCAAGCGGGTCAACCCTCCCACCCCCGAGGAGGTCCAGGAGGCCAAATGGCAGAGGTTGCTGGCCCGCCTCACCCAGCAGCCGGCCCACGAGCGCGCCCCCTGGCGCGAGATGGCGGACCGGCTGGTGCATGACCGTGAGGCCATTGCCGGGCTCCTGGCGTTCATGCTGGGCACGGTCTCGCCTCCCAAGAGCCTCATCACCGGCGAGGAGGGCTGGGTTACGGTGAAGCTCTGGGGCCCTCGCCTCAGCGTTGCGCGGGTGGTGGCGGTGCTCAAGAAGGCCGGGGCGGGCCGGATCGGGCGGATCGTGCTCGCGCAGGATGCCGCCTACCTCGACGTGCAAGCCGACGAACTCGAGACGATCCAGCGAAACCTCAGCGAGTTCCAGCTCTCCCGCGCCCACGAGGTTCCCGCCGAGAGCCCCTCCCGTGGGGCCCCCCGGCGGGAGCGTTCCTATGGTGAGCGCCGCCGGGTGGTTTCGCGCTGATTTAGCCCCGCAGGGGCTTGCGGGTATCCCGCCGCGTCAAAAGCCAGACCCCCAGCACGATCACCGCCAGGGGAACCGCCCAGTGCAGCAAGAACCCCAACACTGAGAGGACCCCGCCCACCAGGGCCCCGATCAAGCCCAGCACCAGCCCCAACCCCCCTACCACGATCACCACCGGCAGGGCCATCGCCCCGAAGACCAGGGCCAGGATCGCGAAGATCACCCCCAGAATCGGGCCCAAGAGTCCGGTTGCCAAGAGAATCCCGCCGATCAGGAGAACCCATCCGAGTGTCGGCATAGCAAAAGAAGTGTAAGGCAGATTTGCTAAAGCGTCAAGTGACACTTTATATTTTATAAACCGCAACCCGCTCAGCTATCGGAGCTGGGTTTGGGCCCGGGGGCTTCAGAGGTCGAGAAACCGTCGGCGCAGGGCGGGGGTAGGAACCAGGCAGCTTTCCCGCCGGCCGAAGAGGCGGTAGCGGTGGCGGGCCACCCAGCGATAGACCCGGTCGCGCCAGGGTTTGGGAACCCGGCGGAAGATACCCAACAGGCGCCACATCCCACCCAGGCGGTGGAGGATCTGTAAGGCGGCGTCGGATTCGAGATAGACCTGTTCGCCCTCGAGCACCACCACGCTATCGGCCAAGGCCTGCGGGGTTGAAATCCCGTGCTCGGCCAAGATCCGCTGCCCGACCTCGGACTGCTGCGCGGCGAACAGAAACCTCTCTGCTCGGTCATGCCGCAGGATAAACCGCACCGTCCCATTGCAGAGGTTGCATACCCCATCGAAGAGGACGAGGGTCTTCATGGCCCTTAGGATAGCGCGGATCGGGGGGTTTGAAGGTAGGGGTGATCGGTAGCAGGACATTTGTGATCCGCACAACCCGCCGGGCTGCGCGTGTTGCATTAGAATGCGATACGCCTTCACAAACCCCCCAGGGAGGACTTAGGCATGAAGCTACTCGACAACTACGGGCGACTCATCAAGGACCTGCGTCTATCGGTCACGCCGCGCTGCAACCTGCACTGCCTGTACTGCCACCCCCTGGACTGGGAGCAAAGCGAGCCGCCCGGGACCGTCACGGTGGAGGACGTGCGGAACTTTCTCACCGCCATGCGCCTGTTGGGCCTCGAGTCGGTGCGGTTTACCGGGGGCGAGCCTTTGGTACGCAAGGAGCTGGCCCAGATGATCGAGGCCGCCCGCGAGGTCGGCGTCCCGGATATCGCCATCACCACCAACGGGATGCTCTTCAAGCGCAAGGCCAAGGAACTGGTAGCGGCCGGGCTGGGGCGCATGAACCTCTCGATGGACGCGGTGACCCCCGAGGTCTTCAAGACCATGACCCGAGGCGGGGACGTGCGGCGGGTCTGGGAAGCCATCGAGACGGCCTGGGAGCTGAATTTGCACCCGGTAAAGATCAACGCGGTGATGATCCGCGGCATGAACGAGGGGGAGGTGATCCCGCTGGCCTCGCTCTCGCTGGATAAGCCTTTACACGTGCGCTTCCTCGAGTACATGCACCTCGACAACTCCGACCCCGAACTCTATCGCGCCCGCTTCATCGCCGGGGCCGAGACCAAGGCCAAGATCGAGGCCCACTTTGGCCCCCTACAGAAACTGGAAACCGACCCCAGCGCCCCGGCCCGGGTCTACCAGATCCCCGGCGCGGTGGGCACGGTGGGCTTTATCAACCCGGTGGCCGAGCCCTTCTGCTCGAACTGCTCGCGGCTGCGCCTGACCTCGGACAAGAAGATCCGGCCTTGCTTGCTCACCGACCTCGAGCTGGACATCGGCTGGGCCTTCGCCGCGGAGAACCCGGTGGAGGCCCTGGTCGACGCCATCCTCCTGGCCACCGACCGCAAACCCGCCTTTGGCAACACCCTGCCCAAGCTGCGCGAGCGGGTGATGGTGGGCATTGGCGGCTAGGTTAGGCCCCCTTGAAGCGCTCGAGGCAAGCCCTGACCTCCTGCACGGCCCGCTCCCGGCCCTCCCAGCCGGTGACCTTGACCCATTTGCCCTTGTGGGCCTCGAGCGCCTTGTAGGTCTCGAAGAAGTTCTGGATCTCGGCCTTGGTGGCCTCGGGCACGTCGGAGAGGTCTTGGATGTGATCCCAGCGGGGATCTTCGGCCACCACGCCCAAAATCTTGGCATCGTCGCCCTTCTCGTCTTGCATGTCCACCATGCCGATGATCCGCACCTCCACCACCACGCCCGGCAGCAGCGGGTAGGTCGAGAGGATGATCCCGTCCAGGGGGTCGCCGTCCTCCGCCAGGGTCGAGGGGATGAAGCCGTAGTCGCCGGGGTAGAACTGGGCGGTGGGGAGTACGCGGTCTAGCTTGATGGCCCCTAGGTCGGGGTCGTACTCGTATTTGTTGGTCGAGCCGCGCGGGATCTCGATGACCATGTGCACGACTTGGGGGGCCTTTTTGCCGACCGGCAGATTCTTGAGGTTGGCCATAGCGGGAGTATTCTAACCGCTCGAGGTGGGGGACTTGTAACCTGCTGAGCGGTGGGGCGGGGTAGGAGCTGGGCGGTTTCCAACCACCTCCCCACGGATGGGCCGCCCCTTACTCGGTGCAGAAGTTATGGTAACCGTCCTAGGGATTCACCTTTTTCCTGAACCCCTCGAGCGCCGAATGCACCGCCCCGCCCGGCAGAACCCCCAGCTTGACCAAAGCCCCGCCGCCCTTGGCTCCCAAGGGCTCGAGGACCTCCCTCCAGATCATCTGCAGGTCCTCGGGGCGGCTACTGTGCTTGGTCAGGACGAAGCGGGCCCGCTCCTCCCCCGGCGCGACCAACAAAGCCAGCACCCGAGGCCACTCGGAAAGCCGCTTGCCCACCGCCTCGAGCACCACCGCCGGAACCTGGGCAGAGATGGTGGAGCCGGGGAACTCGGCCAACAGATCGCGCATGACCCGCTCGGCCAGCTCTTCCTTGAGCGCGTGGTTTTCGCCTTTGAGCCGGAAGTAGTCGTCGCGCAGGTTGTGGATGGGCCTCTCCACTTCCAGGTAGTGCGCGCTAAACTTCTCGGCGATGCGGGTGAGGAGGGCGTGCTCCTGGTTGAAGGTCTCGAGCGCCTCCCACCCGGCCATGAAGTAGACCCGGGTCCCGCCCTTGTAGCGCTCGTACTTCACGATCTTGATCGGCCCGGCCTCGCCGGTGCGGGCTACGTGGGTTCCCCCGCAGGCCACCCTATCCCAGCCCTCGATCTCCACGATGCGAATCCGCCCCGAGACCTTGGGGGCCCGTCGCAGGGGGTAGCGGTCCAGCTCAGATTCATCTACCCAGAAAGCCCTGACCGGGGTATTGGCGTAGACCGCCCAGTTCGCCAGCGCCTCGCCCTGCCGGATGGTGGCCTCGTCGGGCTGGCCGGAGAGGTCGAGGGTGCACACCGGGCCACTCATGTTGACGGCCAGGGTTTCCCAGCCCGCCGCCCGCCAAAGGGCCTGGGCTAGGGTGTGCTCGGCGGTGTGGCGCTGCATGTGGCGGTAGCGGCGGGTCCAGTCGAGTTGGCCCTCGACCTCCTGGCCTTCTTCGAGGGGGGCCTCGAGCACGTGGATCACGTGGCCTTTGGCCTTGGCGTCCTCCTTCACGTCGAGAACCCTGGCCCCGCCCAAGGTTCCGGTGTCGTTGACCTGGCCCCCGGCGGTGGGGTAGAAGAGGGTCTGATCCAAGACCGCGTAGTGCCTTCCGCCCTCGCTCCAGGCCCGCACCACGCGGGCGGTAAAGCGGCTTTCGTAGGGGAGTTGGTGATACAGACGCACCGCCTTATTATCCCGCACGAACCTCGAGCCCGCCCAGGCCCCACCCCCCCTCCTCTCTAAACTTCATCCCCTCCGAGCTGCCCCCGCCCGGCCAACCGGCCGATGAGGGCCGGGGCCAAGAGGGAGAGGGCCGCCAGGATCCACAGGGCGATGGCGATGGGGCTCGAGAGGAGAAACCCCACGTCCCCGTTGCTGATGGCCAGGGCCCGGCGCAGGTTGATCTCCATCAGGTAACCCAGCACCAGCCCGAGCAGAACCGGGGCCAGCGGGAAATCGAACTTGCGCAGCAGGTAGCCCACCAGCCCGAACCCGCTCATCAGCAGGAGGTCGAAGGGGTTGTTGTTGACCGCGTAGACCCCGATAAGGCTCACCGCCAGCACCGCCGGGAGCAAGAACCAGGCCGGCACCGCCAGCAGCCGCACGAATACCCACACCAGCGGGAGGTTGAGGATCAGCAGGACCACGTTCCCCACGTACATCGAAGCGATCAGCCCCCAGACGATGTTGGGGTGCTGCTGGAACATCTGCGGCCCCGGCGTGACGCCCAGGCTGCTGAGCGCCCCCAGCATGATGGCGGTGGTCCCGCTCCCCGGCAATCCCAGGGTGAGCAGGGGGATCATGGCCCCGCCCGCCGCCGCGTTGTTGGCCGACTCGGGGGCGGCTACCCCGCGCAGGTCGCCCTGCCCCAGACGGCCCCGCCGCCCCAGCCAGCGCTTCTCCACGGTGTAGGCCACGAAGCTCGCGATGCTGGCCCCGGCCCCCGGCAGCACGCCGATCAGAAAGCCCAGGACGCTCGAGCGCAGGATCGTGGCCAAAGAGCCCAGGAACTCCTTGAGCGAGAGGTAAACCCGCCCCACCTGGGCCATCACCGGGCCGGTGGCGCTTTTTTCCTCGAGCAGCATCAAGACCTCGCTCACCGCGAAGAGGCCAATCGCCACCACCAGGAAGTCCATGCCGTCCTCGAGCTGCAAAAAGCCGAAGGTGTAGCGCGAAATCCCCGACTGCGGGTCCTGGCCGACCGTAGCCAGCATCAGCCCGAGGGCGGCAGCTTGAGGGCAAAGGTGAGGGGGACCAGCAAGGCCACCCCGCTGATCGGTCCGATCCCCGGCAGCACCCCGATCAAGGTGCCCACCAGACAGCCTAAGAAGACCAGGAGCAAATTGATCGGCTGGAAGGCCACGCCGAAGCCGTGGAGGAGGGCTTGGAGGGTATCCATAGGGGGAGACCTTACCCGAAGATTTTCCCCACCGGGAGCGGCACGCCGAGGACTCGGGTAAAGAGGAGATAGACCAGCACGCTAAAGAAGAGCCCGCCCGCGGCGGCCTGATCGGGCCGGGCCCCGAACAGCACCGAAAGCAAGGTCATCTCGAGCGCCGTCGTGACGATGAACCCCAGCGGCACCAGCAAGTAGGCGTAGGCCACCAAGCTCAGCAGCACCAGCCCCAAACGGACCCCGAAGCCCCGAGCCGGCCAGGCCGGGTCGGGGTCAGGGCGGAGGATCAGCCACAGGCTCGAGGCCCCCATGATCGCCGCGATCAGGTAGGGGAAGGTGCGCGGGCCCACCGGGTCAGAGAGGAAGCCCACCTCCATGGCCCAGGCCCCGATGGCGTAAGCGGTGCTCAGGATCAGGAGGACGAGGCCCAGGATGCGGTCGGACATGCGCCTATTTGATCAGCCCGAGTTCCCTCGAGAGGTTCCTAAAGGCATTCACCTGGCGGTCCACGAAGACCTGGAACTCAGCACCCAGCGACAGAAACTCGCCCAGGCTGTTCTGCTCGCGCACCTTGGCCCACTCCGGCGACTTGGCCACCTTGCGCAGGGCCTGGATCCAGAACTCATAGGCGTTGGCGGGTATACTCTTGGGCACATAAAAGCCGCGCCAGACGATCCATTCCACGTTGTAGCCGAGTTCTTTTAGGGTCGGGACGTTGGCGTAGGGGGCCGGCAGGCGGCGCGGGGCCATCACGCCCAGCACCCGCACGGTTCCCCCCTCGACCTGGCCGCGCAGCTCGGAGGCATCCCCGGCGAAGACCTGGATGAAACCGCCCAGCAGCGAGGTGATGGCCTGCCCACCCCCGTCGAAGGGCACGTACTTGATCGAGCGGGGCTCGAGCCCCGCGGCCCGCCCCAGCAGGAGCACCTTCATGTGGTCCTGGCCGCCCACCGCGCTGCCACCGCCCACCGCGATCTTGCTGGGGTCGGCTTTCCAGGCCGCGACCAGCTCCTGCATGGTCTTCCAGGGGGCATCGGCCTTGACCGCGACCAGCCCGAAGTCGGCGGCGATGGCCCCCAGCCAGCGCACGTCGCGCTCGGTGAAGCGGCTATACTGCCCCTGGGCGAGCCGCACGGTAGTGGCCGGGGAGGCCGCTACGAGCAGGTTGGGGTCGTTGTCGCGCTGGCTCACCACGTTGGCGTAGGCCACCCCACCTCCGCCTCCGGTCAGGTTGGTCACCTTGAAGGGCTGGGGGACGATCTTAAGCTCGTACATGAGCTGAGTGACCGCCCGGCAGGTGAAGTCCCAGCCGCCCCCGGCCCCGGCGGGGGCGATGCACTCGGGGTTGCGCGGGGTGAAGCCCTGGGCCAGCCCGAGGCTGAATAAGAGCAAAAGTCCCATCCAAAGCGCACGCTGCATAAGTTGCCTCCCCATTGAAGGTGCCTATAGTTTCACCTGCCGGGGCCCTAGGCGTCTTCGCGCCGCCGCCGGCTCTCCAGCATGCGTTGGCGCGAGCGCTCGAGGTGCTCCTCGATCAAGCCGGCGGCCTCTTGGCCCCGGCCCTGCCGCACCAGCTCGAGCAGCCTCTGGTGGTCCCGGCGGGCCTGGGAACGGCCCTCGGCGGTCATGACCTCCAGGAAGCGTACCCGGTAGATGCGCGAGAGGACGATGCCCAGCGCCTCGACCAGGAATCGGTTGCCACAGAGCCGGGCCAGCTCGAGGTGAAAATCGGTGGCCTGGGAGAGCTCGGCCTCGGGGTCGAGGTCGGCCCCCAGCGCGTCCAGCACCCGAGCCGCTGCCTCGGCCTGGGGCTTTTGCTGGGCGGCCAGGCGCACCGCGGTGGTCTCCAAGACTTTGCGGAAGGCGAA
>PSML01000003.1:58877-66313 GCA_040290145.1 Meiothermus sp.
CGCGGCGCACCAGCCCCTCCCGCGCGAGCAGCCCCAGCGCCGAGCGGATGGGGGTGCGGGAAACCGAGAGCCGTTCTTCGAGTTTGCGCTCCACCAAGGGCTCGCCGGGGGGAAGCTCGAGGGAGAGGATCATCTGGCGCAGGCGGCGGTAGGCTTCTTGGGTTTGGGGGGCGGTCACGCAGCACTCCTTTGCGGGTTTACGCCGTTAAAGCTTGACGAATAGTGTATATGTCGGTAAACTGAAAATATCAAGCCCGGAAATCTCCGGGATTTTTTTGTTTGGGGTCCTGGCCCTTATGCCCAAGGAACGCTTAGACAAGATCCTGGCCCACCTGGGCCTGGGCAGCCGCAAGGAGATCCACCGGATGGCTCGAGCCGGGCTCATCGCGGTGGACGGCCAGGTCGTCCGCGATTCGGCCCTCAAGCTCGATCCCCGCAGGTCCCGGATCGCGGTAGAGGGGGAAGAGGTCGTCTACCGCGAGTTTTTTCACGTGCTCCTCAACAAGCCTGCCGGCTACGTGACCTCCACCCAGGACCGGGACGGCCCCCCGGTGACCGATCTGCTCGGGATGACCCGAGACCACTGGATGCCGGTAGGCCGCCTGGACAAGGACACCGAGGGGCTCTTGCTCCTCACCACCGATGGCGAACTGGCCCACCGCCTCACCCACCCCCGCTGGAAGGTGCCCAAGCGCTACTCCGCCGAGCTGGCCGAGCCCGCCACCCAGGCCGATGTGGAGGCCTTCGCTGCCGGGTTTGAACTCGAGGGCGAGGTGCTCCAACCCGCCGAGCTCATCCTGGGGAAAGACCGACGCCGGGTCGAACTGGTGATCCGCGAGGGGAGGTACCACCAGGTCAAGCGGATGTTCGCCGCGCGGGGGAACCGGGTGGTCTACTTGAAGCGCGTGGCATTCGGGCCGCTCGAGCTGCCAGAAGACCTCGAGCGGGGTGAATCCCGCTACCTTACCCCCCAAGAGGAGCAGGCCCTGTACGGGGCGGTGGGGCTCGAGCGCGGCGGGGAATAAAAAAGGCGGGACCCTCTCCCGCTGCCGAGTGATATTATAGCACGGTTTACGAAAATACAAAGGGATATACGGAAGAACCCGTCCAGGCCCCGTTACTTCAGCTGACCCTGGGGAATCCCCGTGGCCACCATCCGCCGGTACTCCTTGCGGATACTGGGGATTACCGTTGTTCTGCGGGAGGTTTGTCCTGTCCGCCCGTGCTGTTGCCCGGTTGCGCCGGCGGGGTCTGGCCCGGCGGCTGGGGTTGGGCTGGGGCCGGGTTGCCCACGCTGCTCCAGCGATACGAGGAGCGCAGCAGGTCTAAGTCTTTCTGATCCACCACCCCGTCCTCGTTGAGGTCGCCGGGGAGGCCGGTTTTGGGGGTCGGTGGTGCGGGCGGTTGCGGTTGGGTTTGTCCTGGAGGGGTCGGGGTGGCCGGTTGCGGGGCGGGCTGGGCTGGCTCGGGGTTGGGTTGCGGTGGGGTCGAGGGGGGAGCGGCAGGAGGTTGGGTTTGATCCTGGGCGGGCGGTTGGGGGGCCTGGGTGCTTGGCGTCGGCTGGGCGGCTTTCCTGCCGAAGTTCTGGGCCAGGGCCAGCAGGTCGGCATAGGTGTACTTGCCCTCGCCAAGCACCCGCTCGAAAGAGGGATTGCCGGGGAAGGGTTTGGCGTCTTTGTCGTAGTAGGCCACCCGGGGCTGAAGGGCCGGGCGCAGGGCTTTGGTGGGGGAGAGGGTCAGGCGCAACACCTCGAGGTCTCGCCTAGGCTGGGCGAAAGCCACGTCCAGATCCATCACCTCGCGCTCAGGGGTGTAGCGGGTCACGTAGAAGACCCCCGGCTGGGCTTGCAGGCTCTCCAGCACCGGTTGGAGGTCTTTGAGCGGGATCTGGGCCTGGAAACCCCGTGCATCGCGGCCCTCGAGCCGGACCAGCAGGATGAAGGGCTGGCTCACCTCGGACTGCGGCTGCACCAACGTCAGCTTGGGCGGGGGCGGGTCGGAGACGGTGAGGGTGAGTTCTTTGTAGGTTTTGGAGAGGTTGGCGTCCTCGATGATGAGCCGGAGCTTGTAGCTCCCCTTCTCCTGGGGGACCCCGCTGAGCCCAGTACGGTTGAAGGCGATGCCCTTGGGCAAGGAGCCCTCGAGCTTGAAGGTGTAGGGCCGTACCCCGCCGTCGGCGGTGAAGGTGGCGTTGTAGGGGTCGCCTACATAGGCCGGGGGCAGGGTGGTGTTGATGTTCAAGGGCTGCTTGGAGCCGCCCACGTCGGTGCCGCAGGCGGCCAGTGCCAGCAGGAGCCCCAAAAGAAGTGCGCGCATGGTCTTAGGTTAGTTTGGCCTCATGAGGATGAAGGTTCATGAGGGAGGGTCTGGGGTCGAACCTCAAGGGATGGCGGATCGCGGACTAGGGAGCGCGCGCTCACCGGGTTGGCCCTCCAATGCACAATGCCCGCTCACCGCCCCCAGACCAAACCGTGCATTATAGTGTGGGCGATGAGCATCAGACCCGACTGGTGGATACGCGAGCAGGCCAAAAGGGGCATGATCGAACCCTTCGAGGAGCAGTTGGTGCGCGAGGGGGTCATCAGCTACGGGCTCTCTAGCTTCGGCTACGACCTGCGGGCCGCCCGCGAGTGGAAGATCTTCGCCAATGTCTTCCACACCATCGCCGACCCCAAGGGCCTGGACCCCAAGAGCTTCGTGGACTACGAGGGCGACGAGGTGATCATCCCGCCCAACTCCTTCGTGCTGGCCCGGTCGGTGGAGTATATCCGCATGCCGGACGACGTGCTGGCGATCGCCATCGGCAAGAGCACCTACGCCCGGGTGGGCATCGTGGCCAACATCACCCCCCTCGAGCCCGGCTGGGAGGGGCATGTCACGCTGGAGTTCTCCAACACCACCCCCCTGCCCGCCAAGATGTACGCGGGCGAGGGCTGTGTGCAACTGGTCTTCTTCCAGGGCGAGCGCCCCCAGGTGACCTACCGCGACCGCAAGGGCAAGTACCAGGGCCAGCGGGGGATCACCCTGCCCAAGATCTGATGCCAACCGCCGAACTTCAGCCCGGCAGGGTCGCGGTCCTGGGGCTTCCCTTGGACGAGAACTCCTCGTTTTTGCCCGGGGCGGCGCGGGCCCCGGCCAAGATCCGCGAGGTGCTGCGGGTGATCCAGGGCCTCGAGGCTCCCCTGGTGGGGGCCGATATCGTCGAGCTGAACCCACTGCGCGACGTGGCGGAGATGACCGCCATGGTCGCGGCGAAGTTCTACAAGGAACTCCTGGCCCGGATGCTCGGGTAGGGTAGACTATCCCGGATGAGAACCGCAGCCATGGTCTTATCGCTGTTGGTGGTGCTGGGCGGGCTGGCGCTGCTCTTTTCCCGCGGCGGAGCCGGGGAAGCCCGCAGCACCGTCGCGGCTGCCCAAGGAGAGCGTGGAATGGAAACCGTACCCTATCTTTCGCAGACCCCCGTGCGTAAGTTCGCCAAGGCCGAGCAGGTCTTGAAACCCGGCCTCGACTACTACGCCGAGCTCGAGACCACCAAGGGCAAGTTCTTGGTCGACCTCTATGAGGAGCAAGCCCCCAAGACCGTCAACTCCTTTGTTTTTCTGGCCCTCAACCACTACTTCGACGGCATCGTCTGGCACCGGGTGATCCCCGGCTTCGTGGCCCAGACCGGCGACCCCACCGGCACCGGGACGGGTGGGCCGGGGTATCAGTTCGGCCTCGAGGTCACCCCCAGCCTGAACTACGACCAAGCGGGGGTGCTGGGCATGGCCCGCACCGCCGACCCCAATTCCAACGGAAGCCAGTTTTTCATCACCTACGGCCCCACCCCCAACCTGAACGGTCAGTACACCATCTTCGGCCAGGTCATCGAAGGCCTGGAGGTGGTGAAGCAACTCGCCCCCACCGAGGGCGTAGCGAACCCGGCCCGGGGCGAGGCACGGGACAAGATCCTGTCGGTGAAGATTTTGACCAAAGGCCAGTAGCCTCCAGTGGCCCTATGATCCCCGAAGGCACCCGCTACCACCTCCCCCCCGAGGCCCGGCTGCGGCGCGAGCTGGGGGGGCGGATCACCGAGCTGTTCCACGGCTGGGGGTATGAGCTCGTCGAGCTGCCGGCGCTCGAGCTGTACGACCCCCGCCACGTGCTGGCCGCGCGATCTTTCAAGCTGGTGGACAAGACCGGGGACGTGCTGGCCCTGCGCTCGGACTTCACCTCGGCGCTGGCCAACCTCGTCGAGGCCTTCCCGCCCGAGCACTACCCGGCGCGCTACCAGTACGCCGGGCAGGTCTGGCTGCGCGAGGCCGACGCCGAGCTGGGGCGGGTGCGCGAGTACACCCAGTTCGGCCTCGAGCTCATCGGGGTCTCGAGCCCCCAGGCCGACGCGGAGATCCTCGAGCTGGCCTGGGAGACCCTGCGGGCCTTGGGCTTCGCGGAGGCCAAGATCGAGGTCGGGCTGCCCTCCTTGGTGCGCGACCTGCTCGAGTCCACCGGGCTCAACCCGGCTCAGATCGAAGCCCTGCGCCAGGCCATCCACCACAAGAACAGCCCTGAGCTCGCCGGGCTGCTCGACGAGTACAAAGTCGGCGGGGACTCCGCCCCGACCATCCTGGCCTTGCCCGACCTGTACGGCGGGCGCGAGGTGCTGCACGAAGCCCGCAAGCTCAGCCTGACCGAGAAGGCCCAAGCCGACCTGGACTGGCTCGAGGCCGTGCTGGCCCTCCTCCCCGAGGTGCCGCTCCTCCTCGACTTGGGCCGGGCCCGCCGCCTCGACTACTACACCGGGATCAACTTCCAGGCCTACACCCAGGACTTCGGCCTGCCCCTCTTGGGCGGGGGCCGCTACGACGGCACGCTCTTGCCCCAGGCCGGCGGCTTCACGGTGGGCCTGGAGCGCGTGATGGAGGCGCTTCTTTCGCCGCGGAGCGGGGTGGCGCTTCTTTCGCCGCGGAGCCAGCTCTCGGCCGAGCCCCGCGTGCCCGACGTGCTCGCCCTGGACCGCGACCTAGCCCGCGAGCTCCGCGCCCAAGGGCAGCGGGTCGAGCTGGCCTGGACCGATGACCTCACCTTGTTGCGTCACTACGCGAGGAGCCGGGGGATTCCCTTCCTCGCCCTCGAGGGGCGGCTCGAGGAGGTTGCCAAGTACCCCACAACGTAGCCGATCGGAGCTGGCAAGTATCTCGCCCCACCGACGTCACGGAATCACAGATCGCCATGGTCTGGGCGCGTGTTCGAGGGACGGGGTACAATCTGCGGGATTGTGATGATTCGCGGACGGTACTCCCTGGTCTTGGCCCTGCCCAAAGGCCGCAACCTCGAGGACGGCTACCGGGCCTTGCAACGGGCCGGGCTCGAGCTCCCCCCCATCGAGGGCGAGCGCACCATGATCCACGGGCAGGAGGGCAAGATCGCTATCCTCGAGCTGCGCAACGCCGACGTGCCGCTGTATGTGGACCTGGGCATCGCCGACGCGGGCGTAGTGGGCAAGGACGTGCTGTTGGAGTCGGGCCGCGACGTCTACGAGCCCGTCGACCTCCGCACCGGGGTCTGCCGCCTCTCCCTCATCCGCCACCCCGACAGCACCGGCCCCATCCGCCGCATTGCCACCAAGTACCCCAACTTCACCGGGCGCGTCCTGCGCGAGCGCGGCTGGGTGGCCGACGTGCTCGAGCTCTCCGGCAACGTCGAGCTGGCGGCCCTCACCGGCCTGGCCGACGCGGTGGTGGACGTGGTCCAGACCGGGGCCTCGATCCGCGCCGCCGGCCTCGAGGAAGTCGAGGTGCTGGCCCACTCCTCGGCCCGGCTCATCGTCAACCGCCAGGCCCTCAAGCTCAAGGGCCAACTGCTGCGCCCGCTGATCGCCCAATTGCGGGAGCAGGCTCGCTAAAAGTTTCCTCCCTCACTTGGCCATACCGAAGGGGGAATATGATTCCCCTCATGAGCTACCGCAGACTTGGCAACAGCGGCCTTTTCCTGCACCCCATCGCCCTGGGCACCATGCAGTTCGGCTGGACTGCCGACGAGGAGACCTCTTACGCGGTGATGGACGCCTTCGTCGAGGCGGGGGGCAACCTCATCGACACCGCCGACATCTACTCCAACTGGACCCCCAACAACCCCGGCGGGGTCTCGGAGGAGATCATCGGGCGCTGGATGAAGAGCCGGGGCAACCGCGACCGGGTGGTGGTCGCCACCAAGGTGCGGGGGCCGATGGGCCAGAACGGCTCGGAGGGGCGCAACCACCCCCTGCAGCGCGAGGGCTTGTCGCGCAAGTGGATCCTGCGGGCCGCCGAGGACTCGCTGCGCCGCCTACAGACCGACCACATCGACCTCTACCAGGTGCACTGGGTGGACAACCAGGTGCCCATCGAGGAGACCCTCTCGGCCCTCACCGACTTGGTGCGCCGGGGCTGGGTGCGCTACATCGGCTGCTCGAACTTCTCGGCCTGGCGGCTCATGCAGGCCTTGTGGGCCTCGGACCAGCACGGCCTCGAGCGCTTCGTCTCGGTCCAGCCGGAGTACTCGCTGGTGCAGCCCACCCGGGCCAACTTCGAGCGGGAGATCGCCCGGGTGTGCGAGGTCTACGGCCTGGGCGTGATCCCCTACAGCCCGCTGGCGGGCGGCTTCCTCACCGGCAAGTACCGGCGGGGCGAGGGCCTGCCCGAGAGCGTGCGGGCCCAGGGCATCGCCAACAGCCGCATGAACGAGCAGAACTGGGCCATCCTGGACAAGGTGCTCGAGGTCGCCCAATCGCACGGTGCTCACCCGGCCCAGGTGGCCCTGGCCTGGCTGCTGGCCAAGCCCTACGTCACCGCCCCCATCGTGGGGGCCAACAGCCCGGCCCAGCTCGCCGACCTCATGCCCGCGGCCAGCCTGCAGCTCAGCCGCGAGGAGGTGGCCGCTTTGGACCAGGTCTCCGACTGGCCACGCTCGCGGACCGAGCGGGAAGTCTGAGCAAGCTGGCTGGGTATCGCCCTTACCTGTTCACCCGTCCGTAGCCCAGCGAACCCAGCCCGTATTGCGCGGGGCGTTTCGCGTTCAGCTTGACACTCCCACGGCTAAAGCGCGCGTGGGATTCTTGGGCTCACCACTGCGCTCAGTACGAGCGTCTTACACGGTGATGCTGGGTCTTTCAACCCACTCCTCAAGCGTGACTTCCCGTGTGCCCCACGGTAGTGTGGACGTTGATGCACGGCTTGGTTTTCGCCGCACCCGTCCGAGGTCTACGCTACGGATTTTACCCATCCAGCGTTTCGTGGATGGAACCCCTTACCCGTACTTTCAAGAACCCCGGAGAATAGTATCTCCAGGAAAGATTTTAGCACACTTGCCGCCCACCATGCTGTGTGGCCCAGAACCGGGGCCACGTGGGGGTCTGCTACATCCCACACTTGAAAGACGTGGGCTTTGCAGCCCCCCACACCCCCTTTTTGTAA
>PSML01000081.1:0-10756 GCA_040290145.1 Meiothermus sp.
AGCCCCAGCACGATCCCCGCCCGGTAGGCCACCAGGCCCGCCGTACCCTGCTGTTCGCGGCGGGCCTGGTCGGTGACGCTGGCCTGGAGCGAGAGGCGGTAATCCTGGTCCTGGCGCTCGAGGGGAACCTCCACCACCAGCTCCCCCTTCTGGTCCAGGGTTCCCTCGCCGCGCCCGATCACGTCGCCGTAGGCCCCCTCGGGATCGTCATAGAACTCGTAGGGGAGCCCTTTGCCATAACGGTAGTAGGGGGAGCGCAGCAAGGACCACTGCACCTTCCCGCCGGCCACCGCCCCGCCGAAGAGGTACTCGCCCTTGATCGTGAAGCGGGCCCTGTTGCCCTGGATGGCGGTGGGGCTGGCGGGGGTCACGCTCACCTGGTACTCCGGCTTGACGAACTCCTGCACCTCGAAGCGGGCGTCGTGGGTCTCGCCCTCCAGCTCGGCCTCAATCCGGTAATCGCCCAGCGGGGCATCGAGCCCCAGCCTAAGTTCGCCCCAGAAGCTGCCGTAGGGGTCGGTGGTGAACTTCTGCTGGAGGACTTCGCTCTCGTCGCTGTCCACCACCCGCACCTCCAGGCTGCGCCCGGCCAGCGGCCTGAGCCCCGCGGCGCGGCGGGCGGTGCCCTTGAAGAAGACCGTCTGGCCGGGCCGGTACACCGGGCGATCGGTGACCAGGTAGACCCGGTTCTTGACCAGGCTCCAACTGTTCCAGAAGAGGCGGCTAAACGCCCAGTCCTCACCAAAGCGGGCCGCCACCACGGACTGGTCGGCTTTGCTTTGCAGCCGGGCGATGCCGTTCGAGCCGGCGATAACCGGCTTGGACTGGCCCTGCCCCACCAGATAGACCCGTGCGGCTCGAGGCTCCCCGCTCGCCAGGTCAGCGGTGTAGGTGAGGGTCCGCCCCGGCTCGGCCTTGACCACCAGGCCCAGCCGGGTCACCAGGATCAGCGTCCGGCCCGCCCCACCCCCGATCCGGGCGTAGTAGAGGCCGGGCTCGAGCCGACCGAGGCTGACCCGGCCGTACTCGCGCGCTCCGGGATAGATGGGGATGACCCGCAGCCGGGTTTTCTCGAGGTCTTCCAGCCCCTGCACCCGCACCCCGCGCGGGCCATAGAGGGCCAGCAGCCGATCCGGCTCGCGGATGCGGAACAGCTCGAGGCGGGTGTTCTGCGGGCGCTGCAGGTAGTACTCGAGGGTGATCGGCTCCTGTGGGCTCTTGACCCCCCCGCCATAGAGTTCCATCCGTACCCCGCTTTGGGCCAAGACCGGCAGCACCAACACCGTGAGCAAAATCCCCTGTAAAAGTCGCTTCATACCCGTTCGGAACCTCCTCTTTTCACGGCCCTGCCAGGATCTTCCAGCGAAAGAACCCCAGAAAGTTGGGATTCTGCGGCACCGGGTGCCAGCTTTTGAGCGGGTGCTGCCCCAGGGTCTCGAGCGAGAGCAACCTCACCTCACCCCCGTCCTCGGGGCTCAGCCCGGTGTGATACACGACCATCCCACCTCCCAGATAGACCATGCTGTGATAGGCCGAGCCCGCCGCCAGGGGGTGGACGAAAAACAGCAGGTCGCCGCGCCGGGCCTTGTCCGGGGTACGGCCCAGAAAGACCGTGTTGTAGCGCATCAGATACCAGGCGGTGGTGCGCCCGACGAGTTTTCCCGCCTCCACGTCGCCTTTTCGGTAAGGGCCGGGGGCCACCCGGAACACGCTGCGGCGGATCTGGGGCATGGGGTAGGAGAGGGTCCTAACCGCCGGGATGGCCCGCTCGGGCAGGTAGGGGAACTTGGCGAACCACTCCGCGGTCTTGGGTTTGAGCGCCTCCACGTAGGCGTAGCGCAAGAGCCCCGCGCAGTCCTGATCCTCGGGCCTCCAGTCCGGGCTGATCGCGGTGTACTGGGCCTCGGCGATGGCCGCGAACCAGCGCATGAAGGCCGCGCGGTCCTGGGCGTCGGTGATTCTGACCTCGGGCGGATAACCGTAAGCGTCGGAGGGGGCGCCCCAGGCCATGACCTTGAGGAACAAGATCAAGCCCAGCCATCTGTGCATTGACCCTAGAGTAGGGCTTGGCAAGACGGCTGTAAACACCGCCCATGGCCGGGTGTTCTGACCGGTGTGGTAACTTGATGGGCATGAAACCGGACCCGCTGTGGTACAAGGATGCGGTTTTTTACGAGCTGCACGTGCGCAGCTTCCAGGACTCCAACGCCGATGGCATCGGCGACTTTCCTGGGCTGACCTCGCGCTTGGACTACCTGCGGGCTCTGGGAGTGGATTGCCTTTGGCTGATGCCTTTCTACCCCTCACCCCTCAGGGATGATGGCTACGATATCGCCGATTACAAGAACATCAACCCCGATTACGGGACGCTGGCTGATTTTCGGCACTTCCTCGAGGAGGCCCACGCCCGCGGCATCCGGGTCATCGCCGACCTGGTGGTCAACCACACCTCTGACGCTCACCCTTGGTTCCAGGAGGCCTGCCAAGGCCCCGACAACCCCTACCACGACTACTACGTCTGGTCGGATACCCCCGACAAGTACCAAGACGCCCGCATCATCTTTACCGACACCGAGACCTCCAACTGGACTTTCCAGCCTGCGGTGGGCAAGTTCTACTGGCACCGGTTTTTCTCCAGCCAACCCGACCTCAACTACGACAACCCCCGCGTGCGGGAGGAGATGCTGGACGTGGTGCGCTTCTGGCTCGAGCTAGGCCTGGATGGCTTCCGGGTGGACGCGGTGCCTTACCTTTTCGAGCGCGAGGGAACCAACTGCGAAAACCTGCCCGAAACCCATGCCTTCTTGGCCGAGTTGCGCCGATTCGTGGACCAGAACTTTCCGGGCAAGCTCCTGCTGGCCGAGGCCAACCAGTGGCCGGAGGATGTGGTGGCCTACTTTGGCAGCGCCGAGCGACCGGAGTTTCACATGTGCTTCAACTTTCCCGTGATGCCGCGCATCTTTATGGCTCTAGCCCGTGAGGAGGCCAAGCCCATCGAGGAGATCATGCGCCGCATCCCCGAAATCCGCCCCGACTGCCAGTGGGCAGTATTCCTGCGCAACCACGACGAGCTGACCCTGGAGATGGTCACCGACGAGGAGCGCCGCTTCATGTACGCGGCATATGCCCAAGACCCCCGCATGAAGGTCAATGTCGGCATCCGGCGCCGCCTGGCTCCCCTGGTAGATGGTGGGCGTCGGCAGCTCGAGCTACTGCACTCCATCCTGCTCACCCTGCCGGGGAGCCCCATCCTCTACTATGGCGACGAAATCGGGATGGGGGATAACATCTACCTGCCTGACCGGCACGGGGTACGTACCCCCATGCAGTGGAGCGTGGATCGTAACGCGGGGTTCTCCCAGGCCGATACGGCCAAGCTGTACAGCCCGGTGATCGTGGACCCGCCCTATGCTTACCAGGGGGTCAACGTTGAAGCCCAAGAGCGCAGCGCCCACAGCCTACTCCACTGGGTGCGCGGGATCATAGGGGTGCGCAAACAGTCCCCGGTCTTTGGGCGGGGCGATATGGTCCTTCTCACCCCCAATAATCCCAAGATCTTGGCCTACCTGCGTAGCTACCAGGGGATGCACGTGCTGGTGGTGCATAACCTTTCGCGCTTGGCCCAGCCGGTGGAACTCGACCTCTCCCCCTGGAGGGGCTTTACCCCGGTGGAGATGATCGGCCAGACCGCCTTTGCCCCCATCGGCGAGCCCCCCTATTGCCTCACCCTGGGGCCCCATGCTTTCTTCTGGTTCCGCCTCGATGGCCCCGGGTAGATACATCTCACCGGGGCCTTTGCTATGCTGAACGGCGATGTGGCCCGGAGCCAAACTTCTGCGCTGGGGCTTGGTGGTGCTGGTCGCGGGGGGTCTTTTGTATGGTCTGCTGGGGCGTTCGACCTCCCGGCAGGCCGCCGTACTCCTGCCCGACCTGGTCCTCGAGACCGAGGGGGGGCAGCCTAAGAACCTGCGGGCCTTGGTGGGAAGGCCGGTGGTGCTCAACACCTGGGCGACTTGGTGCGCCCCCTGCCGCCGGGAGATGCCCCTCTTGCTCGAGGAAGCCGCCCGGCAGGAGGGGGTTCAGTTTGTCTTCGTCAACATGGGGGAGGGCCCCGAGGCGATCCGGATCTTTTTGGATGAGGTAAAGCTCGGGAGCATCCCCAATTTGCTGCTGGACAAGCGGGCCCAGCTTTCCGAAGTTTTGCAGGTGCAAGGCCTGCCCACCACGCTATTTTTCGACGCGAAGGGCCAGCTGGTAGGCCGTCACCTCGGGGAGATCAACCGCAAGGAGCTGGCCGGGTACTTGGGGCGGCTCGAGTAGCCGGATCTTCATCCCTCGATCACCATCGGGATGATCACCGGATCGCGCCCGGTGGCTTTGCGCAGGAACTTCTTCACCGGGTAGTAGATGTCATCGCGGATGACCTCGAGCTGCTTCTTCTCCCGTACCCCGGTATGGATGGCCTCGAAGACCAGGCTGCGCACCTCGGAGAGGAGGCGTTCACCGGCCTTGACGAAACCTTTGGAGACGATCTGCACGGTAGGGGCCTCGCGGCTCACCAGGGCGGTGATGACCACCACCCCCTCGGCGGCCATGTGCTGGCGGTCCTCGAGGATCTCATCGGTGATGTCGCCCACCCCCAGCCCATCCACGTAGAGCACGCCCGCCGTGACCTCGCCGTCTACGCTGATGCGGTCGGCGGTGAGTTTCACTCGCTGGCCGTTCCCCACGATCAGGGTCTGCTGCGGCGGGTGGCCCATGCTCTCGGCCAACCACTTGAAGTTGGTCTGCTGGCGGTTTTCTCCGTGCCAGGGCAGGAAGAACTTGGGGTTGGTGAGGTTCAGGATGATCTTGAGCTCCTCCTGCGAGGCGTGGCCGGAGGCGTGCACCCGGTAGGTGGGCGGGTAGTAGACGTAAGTCCCCAGCCGGTAAAGCTGGTTGATGACCCGGTTCACCGCCTCCTCGTTGCCGGGGATGGGGCTCGAGGAGAGGATCACCGTGTCGCCGGGTTTGAGGGCAAGTTTAGCGTGGCCGCCGAAGGCCAGCCGGGAGAGGGCGGCCTCGGGCTGACCCTGCGAGCCGGTGGAGAGCACCAGGACCTGCTCGTCGGGCAGGTCCTTCACCTCGTCGAGCGTGTAGATCCGGTCGCGCACATTGATGTAGCCCAGATCGCTGGCGATCCGGCTGAACTTGAGCATGCTGCGGCCTTCCATCGCCACCTTGCGCCCGTACTTCTCGGCGGCGGTGATCACCGACTGGATGCGGTGGATGTGCGAGGCGAAGGTGGTGACGAAGATGCGGCCCTTGGCCTTGCCGATGATGGCATCGAGCCCCTTGGCAATCTCCGACTCGCTGGGGGTGATGCCGGGCCGCTCGGCGTTGGTGGAGTCAGCGATGAGCAGGAGCACCCCCTCGGCCCCGGCCTGGGCGAGTTTGGCCAGATGGCTGGTCTTGCCGTCAATGGGGGTGGGATCGAGCTTGAAGTCCCCGGTGTGGACGATCTTGCCGATGGGGGTGTGGATGATCATCCCGGAGTTGTCGGGGATGGAGTGGGTCATGCGGAAGAGGTCCACCGTGAAGAAGCGCCCGATCTGGATGCGCTCATCGGGGGAGACCTCCTTGAAGTCGAACTCCCCGGCGCGAAGGCCGAACTCCTCGAGCTTCCCCTTGACCAGCCCCAGGGTGAGCTTGGCCCCGTAGATGGGAACCCGGGGAAGCTGGGGCATGAGAAAAGGCAGCGCCCCGATATGGTCTTCGTGGCCGTGGGTGAGCACCCAGCCCTTGATGAGGCCCTGGTGCTCGAGCAGGTAATCGATCCGGGGGATGAGCAGATCCACCCCGGGCATGTGCTCCTCGGGGAAGGCTAAGCCACCGTCCACCACCAGGATCTCGTCGTGGTAGCGGAAGGCGAACATATTTTTGCCGATCTCGCCCATTCCCCCCAGCGGGATGATCTCCACGTGTTCGCTGGGCCTGGCCAGGACCACCGGTCCGGTGGGCTTGGGCCGCATCCGACGCTTGCGGGGCCCCCGCTTGAGCGGGGGGCGGTTGAGGGGGTCGTTCATGTTGTGCTCCGTTGGCCTAAGCGCCTACCGCTAAAACGCCAAGGGTAGGCTGGATGTTGCGTTTAGCGTTTCACCGGCGGCTTACGCGGGGGGATCTGGCCCTCGAGTTCGGGGCGGATCAGATCCACCCGACCCTTCTCGTCGATCTTGTTGACCTTGACCCGGATCTTATCCCCCAGCTTGAGCACGTCCTCCACCCTCTCCACCCGCCCCGGCGCGACCTGGCTGATGTGCAAAAGGCCGTCGGTGCCGGGGAAGAGGGTCACGAAGGCGCCGAAGTTGGTGATCCTGGAGACCGTGCCCTCATAGACCTCGCCGATGCGAGCCTCTTGGGTTTGGCCCAGGATGCGGTTGCGGGCCTCCTCGGCCGCCGCGGCGTTGGCCGAAAATAGCCGTACGGTGCCGTCTTGCTCGATGTCCACTTCCACCCCGAGCTCTTCCAAGGCCCGCACGTTCTTCCCGCCGGGGCCGATGATGGCCCCGATCTTCTCGGCCGGGACCTTGAGGGTGAGGATGCGCGGGACCTGCGGCTTGAGTTCGCGGCGCGGTTCCGGCAGAACCTCAGCCATCTTCTCGAGGATGTGCAGCCGGGCTTCCCTGGCCTGCATCAGGGCCTGGCGCAGGGTCTCGGAGGAGAGCCCGGAGATCTTGATGTCCATCTGGAGGGCGGTCACCCCGTCTTTGGTCCCGGTCACCTTGAAGTCCATGTCGCCCAGGGCGTCCTCGAGCCCCAGGATGTCGGTGAGCACGACGTGCTTATCCCCCTCGCTGACCAGGCCCATGGCCACGCCCGCCACCGGCTTCTTGATCGGCACGCCGGCGTCCATCAGGGCCAGGCAGCCTGCGCAGGTGGTGGCCATCGAGGAGGATCCGTTGGACTCGAGCACATCCCCCACCACCCGGATGGTGTAGGGGAACTCCTCTTGGCTGGGCAGCACGGCCCTGAGGGCGCGCTTGGCCAGGTTGCCGTGCCCCACCTCGCGGCGGCTCACCCCGCGCAGGCGCTTGACCTCGCCGGTGGAGTAGGGGGGGAAGTTGTAGTGCACCAAGAAGGGGTCCTCGGTGTCCAGGCCGAGGTCGTCCACCAGTTGCGCGTCGCGGCCTGTGCCGAGCGTGACCACCCCCAGCACCTGGGTCTCGCCGCGGGCGAACACCGCCGAGCCGTGGGCCCGCGGCAGCACGTCGGCCTCGATCCAGATGTTGCGCACGTCCTTGGGCCCGCGGCCATCGGCGCGCCTGCCCTCCTCGAGGATCAGGCGGCGCAGCTCCTGCTTCACCACGTCGTCGAAGGCCTTGTGATAGAGCTTGCGGCGCTGCTCCACTTCCTCGCCCTCGCCGGGGACGGCTGCGGCCACGATGGCCTCGCGGAAGGCCTCCATGGCCTGGCTGCGCTCGCCCTTGGCGGCGGTCTGGAGCACCCCGGAAAGCCCGCGCTCGAGCGCCATCCGGCGGAAAGCCTCGGTCTCCTCCTGCCCCAGCGCCTGCGGGGGCGCCACCTCGAACTTGGGCTTGCCCAGCTCCGTGCGCATTCGCTCCTGCAGCTCGATGATCGGCTGCATGGCCCGATGGGCGAACTCCAGGGCCTGCACCAGCTGCTCCTCGGGGATCTCCTGGGCCCCGGCCTCGACCATGATGATCGCGTCTTTGGAGCCCGCTACCACCAGATCCAGGTCGCTTTGCTCGGCGGTCACCGGGTTGAGCACCAAGCGCCCGCCCTGCAGGCCCACCCGCACGCTGGCGATGGGTCCGTTCCAGGGGATGTCGGAGAGGGTCAGCGCGGCGCTGGCGGCGATGGGGCCGAGGATGTCGGGGGTGTTCTCCTGGTCGGCGGAGAGCACCGTCAGGATGACCTGCACCTCGTGGCGGAAGCCCTTGGGGAAGAGCGGGCGGATGGGCCGGTCGGTGAGCCGGGCCGAGAGGATGGCCTTCTCGCCGGGGCGGCCCTCGCGGCGCATGAACGAGCCGGGGATCTTGCCCACGGCGTAGTGGCGCTCCTCGAACTCCACCGTGAGCGGCAGGAAGTCGGCCTCGATCGGCTTGTCCGAGGCTTGGGCGGTCGCCATGACCACGGTTTCACCGTAGCGCACCCACACCGAGCCGGAGACCTGTTTGGCGTACTTGCCGGTCTCGATCGAGAGGGTGCGCCCGCCGACCTCGAGGCTGTAGCGGTGGCCTTGGGGGGCGTTAGGACTTTGTTCTGACATGTTCACTCCCGTTTTTCCTCTACCCCCAAACGGAGCGCGTGCGTCTGATAGGGATTGGGGCGTTTTATAAACTTCAGCACAGCCACTCCGTTTGAGGAATACACCTTAGGTATTTGGTATTGTTCGCCAGGTTAGGAGGGGCGAACGTGTGTTGCTAAACACAGTGGGTGGGCGTGTCGCACCCCGCATCCGGTTCTGCTAGGCACTCTAACACGCCCGCATCCGCTGCAGCAAAATCGGGCGAGGCCGGCTCCCCCAGCCCCACCCGATTTTTTCCGTCTCTGAGGCAACTACTTGCGCAGCCCCAGCCGCTCGATGAGCGCCTTGTAGCGCGCCTCGTCCACGCGCTCGAGGTAGCTGAGCATCCGCTTGCGGCGGCCCACCATGGTGAGCAGACCCCGGTGCGAGTGGTGATCGTTCTTGTTGCGGGCCAGATGGGCTGAGAGGCGATTGATCCGCTCGGTGAGCATGGCGATCTGGACTTCAGTGGAGCCCGTGTCGGCCTGCGAACTACCAAATTCACCGGCGATCCGGGCCTTGTCCTCTTTGGCTAGCGGCATTTTTCCTCCGTCGGGCACAGGAACGTACGCTGACCTTCCTGCCCTCTGGCCCCACGGTCGTGGGGCCAAAGGCTAGTGTAGGGGGGAAGGGGCGCGGAGTCAAGAACGAGTGACTCCCCCGGGGACCGACTACAAGACAGCCGAAGGCCGGGCGGCCGGTGTAGAATCCGCAGGCCGGATGCCCCCTATGAAGATTGACCGCCTCATCCTGCAAGGGTTCAAATCGTTTGGTGAACGCACGGTGCTGGAGTTTGTCCCCGGGGTGACCGGGATCGTGGGCCCCAACGGGTCGGGCAAGAGCAACATCCTGGAGGCTTTGCGCTGGGTGGTGGGAGCCCGGGCCCGCGAGCTGCGCGGTGAGGAGGCCCAGTCCCTGCTGTTCCACGGCTCGGACGCCCGGGCCCCGATGCCCTTCGCCGAGGTGACCCTGGAGCTCTCCCGGGGCTCGGAGCGGCTTACCGTGAGCCGCCGCCTGGACCGCGACGGGGGGGCAGAGGTGCGGCTGGGACACAAGGCTTCCACCCTGCGGGCGGTAGAGCGGGCCCTAGCCGGGGCTGGGCTGGGGCGAGGTGGCTACGCGGTGATCGGGCAGGGCGAGATCGGGAGCATCCTCCAGGCCAGCCCGGAGGTGCTGCTGGGCTACCTCGAGGAGGCCGCCGGGCTCAAGTCGGTGACCCTGGCCGCCAAGACCGCCCACGACCGGCTCGAGGCGGCGGCCCAGGAGATGGAGGGGCTTTGGGCCGAGCACGCCCGCTTGCAGGGGGCCCTGGCGGAAAAGTCCGCCCAGGCCGAGGCCGCCCGCCAGGCTCGAGCCCTCAGCGCGCAGATCCTCCTCCTGCGGCACGCGCTGATCCGGGCCCGGGCCGAGGAAGCCCAGGCCGAAGCCCGCAAAGCCCAAGAACGCGCGGCCCAGCTCGAGGCCGAGCGGCAAGGGCTCTCGGAGCGCTTGCAGGGGTTGCGGAGCCAGAAGACCCAGGCCCAATCCGCGCTCGAGGGGCTCCAATCGGCCTACGCCGAGGCCCTGCGCCAAGCCGAAGGGCTGGCCGGGGAGCGCAAGCTCTTGCAGCAGGAGCGGCAGCACCAGGCCGACCTGGCCCGGCGGCTGGAGCGCGAGGGAGACCAGCTCAAGAGGCTCCTTTCGCCGCGGGGCGGGGTGGCCCCCGTACCGCCCCAGGTCTCCGAGGAGGAGCTCAAAGTGCGTCTGGCCGGGGCCAACCGGCTGCAATCCCTGGAGATCGAGCTGCAGGAGGCCCAGGCCGGGCTCCGCACCGCCCAGACCCGCTACGAGACCTACCTCAAGGCCCAGGCCGCCTACGAGGCCCAGCGGCAAGCCTTTCTTCAGGCCCAGGCCGAGCGCGCTCAGCTCGAGGCCGAGCACTCCCGGCTCTCCCAGGCCCTGGCCCAAGCCCGCCAGCAGCGCGAGGGGGCCGAGGCCCAGGAGAGAACCCTGCGGGCCGAGCTGGACCGCCTGGTGGGCCAGGAGGGGAAGCTCACCGCCGAGGGGCGGGCCCTGCGGGCCGAGGTGGAGCGGCTGGAGGCCTTTTTGCGCTCCGGCTCCGACCTCACCGAGGGGCCGCGCCGGGTCAAGGAGGCCAGGCTGGAGGGCATCCTGGGGGTGGTCGCGGACTTGCTGGAGGTTCCCCAGGGGCTGGAGCTCGCAGTTGAGGTGGCCCTGGCCGCCCGGCTGCAGTGGGTGCTCACCCAGGACGCCCAGCGGGCCCAGGCCGCGATCGCCCTGCTCAAGCAAAAAGGCGGGCGGGCTACCTTTTTGCCCCTGGACCTGCTGCGGCCGGTCCCCAGGCCCCGCCGCGACTGGGCGAGGGAAAAGGGGGTGCGCGGCCTGGCGCGGGAGCTGGTGGGGGTGCGCGGCTATCCCCAGGTCGGGGCGGCCCTGTTCGGCGAGACGCTGATCCTGGAGTCGCTGGAG
>PSML01000082.1:0-10750 GCA_040290145.1 Meiothermus sp.
GAGCCAGCCCGCGCTTTGCAGGTACAGGCCCTCCTCGAGCCACTCGTGGGGGATGCCGCGCCCCTCGAGCCGCGCTTGCCACACCTCACGGTCGGGCCTAGGCACCGGGCGCAGGACGCCCCGGCGCACGGGAGTGAAGCGGGGGTAGAAGCCCCAGAGGGCCTCCAGGGCTTCCTCGGCCTCGGGGACCACCGCTCCGCGCTTGCCCCGCACCGGGTTGAGCAGGGGATCGGGCACCCGGCTCGCGTCGCCCAGCTCCCGGCTGACCACCCGCACCCGGTGCCCCGCCTCGTACAGGAGCCGGGCCGCGGTCAGGCCCGCGATGCCCGCGCCCAACACCACGATCCCAGCATCCGGCCGGCCCACGGCTGCGACAGCTCAGGCCTGTTTAGGGTAGAAGACGTAAACGGCGTCTTCCTTGCGGCAAAGGTCGCGGCTGGCGAGGAGCTCGAGCGTCTGCCGGGCCTGCTCCAGCGGCATCCCCACCGTCTGGGCAAGCTGCTCGGCGGTGATCTTCCCCCCCTTGCGCCAGGCGACCTGCATCGCCACGCGCTCGCGCGCGGCGGGACCCATGCCCCCGAGGTCGAGCCGGAAGTTCCACCTCAGGGTCAGCCAGCCCGCCAGGAGGGCGAGGAGGCTCGAGACGGCAAAACTCGGGAGGTTCCAGCGAAAGGTAGCCAGGCTCATGGCGAAAATCGCCGCCCCAACAAGCCCGGCGATGAGGAAACGCGGTTGCATGGGTTCAACATACCGCCGCTAAGCCCCTAAAGCTAGGGGTAAGAAGGAGGGCAGGCACGGGACGAACGGGCCTGTGGCTGATGGTTCACCCCGCCCCTCCCCCCCCTTGCTAAGGGGGGAACAAGGCGCCTTGCGTTTCGCGTACGACGTAGGACGTAAGACGCGCGTCCGGCATTCAGCTATCGGCTATGGGCTATCGGCCTCACATGCCCGGCGTTCAACCCACCAACCTACGCCATCACCAGCGGGATGGTAGCCGCCTCCTGCGACCCCACCACCTCGCCAAAGAGCATGTGCGGCGTGGCCTGCTTGACCTCGACCTGGTAGAGCCCGGGCCGGGGGGCCTGGGCGGCGGGGATCAGCACCGGGTGGTTGCCCCGGTCGTGGCCCTCGGCGTAGCCCCCGTCCTTGGCGGCTCCCCGCACGAGCACCTCCACGGTGCGGCCCACCCACTGCTGGTTCTTCTTGTAGCTCCACGCCTTCTGCTTCTCGATCAGGCGCTGCAGCCGCTCCACCTTGACCTCCCGGGGCAGGTCCTGGAAGTGCTTGTAGCTCGGCGTGCCGGGGCGCGGGGAGTAGATGAACATGTAGGCCGAGTCGTAGCCCACCTCGTCGTAAAGCGAGAGGGTCTCCTGGAAGTCCTCCTCGCTCTCGCCGGGGAAGCCCACGATGATGTCGGTGGAGAGCACCACCTCGGGGATGGCCCCCTGGATGGCCCGGATGCGGTCTAGGTACCACTCCCGGCGGTACTCGCGGGCCATGCGGCGCAGCACCCGGTTCGACCCCGACTGCACCGGCAGGTGGATGTAGCGGCAGACCTGGGGGGTCTCGGCCATCGCGGCGATCACCTCATCGGTGAAGTTGACCGGGTGGCTGGTGGTGAACTTGATGCGGGGGATGCCCATCTGCCCCACCATCCGCAGCAGCTCGGCGAACTTGGGGAAGCCGGGCTGGTCGTTGCCGTAGGAGTTGACGTTCTGGCCCAAGAGCGTCACCTCGAGCACCCCCGCCGCCTTGAGCCCTGCGATCTCCTGGAGGATCAGGTCGGGGTGGCGGGAGACCTCCGGGCCCCGGGTGGTGGGCACGATGCAGTAGGTGCAGTGGTGGTTGCAGCCCCGGATGATGCTCACAAAGGCCGAGAGCTGGCCCTGCGGCGCGGGGGGCAGGTGGTGGGTCAGCTCCTCGCGGAAGGAGAGGTCCCAGAAGCGGTTCTTGGCCTCGATGGCCTTGCCGATCTCGGTGAGCGCGCCCGGGCCGAGGAGCACGTCCACCGCGAACTTGCGCGCGATCTGCTGGCCCTCCTCGAGCTGGGCCAAGCAGCCCATCATGCCCACCATCAGGTCGCGCTTCTCCTTCTCCTTGCGCAGTTCGCCCAGCAGGCTGCGCACCTTCTCGACCGGCTTGCCGCGCACCGCGCAGGTGTTGACCAGCACGAAGTCGGCTTCCTGCCAGGTCTCCACGAACTGGGCACCCAGCGACACCAGCTCGCTTTTCACGAGGTGGGTGTCGTACTCGTTCATCTGACAGCCGTAGGTGATGATGTGGGTTTTCATGCCTACCTCAGGGCTTGCCGGAGGGATTCCGGGGCCGTGCGACGTCCCCCAGTGTAGCCGAAGGGGGGTGAGTTGTCACAGGTAAAAAAGTCGGGGCCCTTCGCCCCGACCGGCTAGAACTCAGGCCCACTTGACGAAGGCCACCTCGTGCGGGCTCGAGAGTTCAGGGTAAACGGCGATGGCCCGCACCCCGTAGACGTAGCTGCCGGGACGGTAGGGCAGGTAGCGGCCCTCGAAGATCAGGGCCTCGCGCTCGCGGCCCGCCGGTTTGAGCGGCAGGACCTCGAGGTCCCCGCTGCTGCGGCGCACCACCAGCTCCACCCGCAGGGTGTCCTCGGGCAGGTTGGGGGCGCTCAGGAAGGCCTTGAGGTTGAGCCCCTGGCCGTTCACCATCACGTCGCCGCGGTTCTCCACCCACAGCCGCACATGGCCCCACTGGCCCTTGATCTGGGCCTTCCAGGCCGCGATCTCCTTGAGCCGCGCCCCCTCTTGGGTGGTGAGGCGGGCGGTGCGCTGAGCCAGCGGGAGGTAGTACTGGTCCAGGTAGTCGCGCACCATGCGGGCTGCGGAGAAGCGCGGCCCCACACTCCGGATGCTCTCGCGGACCATGTTGAGCCAGCCCGAGGGGGTTCCCTCCGCCCCACGGGCGTAGAACAGCGGAAGGATCTCGTACTCGAGGGTGTAGTACAGCGCCTGGGCGTCGGCGGTGTCCTGGGCCTCATCGGTAGCGTAGTTGCGCTCGTCGCCGATCTGCCAGCCGTTGCGGGTGTTAAAGGCCTCGGCCCACCAGCCGTCCAGGATCGAGAAGTTGAGCGCCCCGTTGAGGGCCGCTTTCATGCCCGAGGTCCCGCTGGCTTCCATCGGGCGGCGGGGGGTGTTGAGCCAGATGTCCACCCCCTGCACCAGGGTGCGGGCCAAGCCCATGTCGTAGTTCTCCAGCAGGATCATGCGGTCCTCGAGGCCTAGCTCGCGAATCTTGGCCACCAGATCCTTGATGAAGGCTTTGCCGGGGTCGTCCTGCGGGTGGGCCTTGCCGGCAAAGACAAACTGCACCGGGTAGGGGCCGCGCAGGATGCGCACCAAGCGGTCGGGGTCGGTGAAGAGGAGCACCGCCCGCTTGTAGGTGGCGAAGCGGCGGGCGAACCCGATGGTGAGGGCCCCCGGGTCGAGGGCCTTTTCCGCTTCGCGCAGCCGGGCCGGAGCCTCGCCGTTGCGTTTACGCTGCTCGAGGAGCCGGGAGCGCACCTCGCGCACCAGGTTGGCCCGCAGGCTGTTGCGCACCCGCCAGAGATCTTCCTCGCGCAGATCCTCGGTGCGCCAAAGCGCGGGATCTTCGACACGCTCGCGCCACTGCGGGGGGAAGTGCTGGCGGTACAGCCCGAGCAGCTCAGGGTGCAAGAAGGTCCAGGTGTGTACCCCGTTGGTGACGTGGCCCACCGGTACCTCCTCGGGCTCGAGCCCCGGCCACAGGTGGCGGAACATGTTGCGCGAGACCTCCCCGTGGAGCTTGGAGACCCCGTTGGCGGCCCGGGAGAGGGTCAGCGCCAGGTTGGACATGGAGAAGACCTGGCCCCAGGACTTCTGCTCGAGGCCCAGCGCCATGAACTCGTCGCGGCTGATGCCGAGCTTGTCCCACCAGCCGCCCAGGTAGCGCTCTATCAGGTCCAGGGGGAAGGAATCGTGCCCGGCGGGAACCGGGGTATGGGTGGTGAAGAGGGCCCCCGAAGCCGCCGCCTCCAAGGCCTCGGGAAAGGACTTGCCCGCCGCCACCAGCTCGCGCATCCGCTCGAGGCCCATGAAGGCCGCGTGCCCCTCGTTCATGTGCCAGACCGTGGGGGATAGCCCCAAGGCCCGCAGCATCCGCACCCCACCGATCCCCAGGATCAGCTCCTGTTGGATGCGCATCTCCTGTCCCGGCGCGTAGAGCCGGGCGGTGAGGTAACGGTCGTCGGGGGTGTTCTCGGGCAGGTTGGTGCTCATCAGGTAGACCGGGACAACACCCACCTGGGCCTTGTAGGCCGTTACCCATACGGTGCGCCCGGGGAACTCCACCCCGACGCGCAGGGGCTTGCCCTCGGTGTCCTTCACCGGGGTGAGCGGCAGTTCCTCGGGGTGCTGCTCGTCGTAGACCTCTTTTTGCTGCCCCTGGGGGGAGAGCTCTTGGCGGAAGTAACCTTGGTGGTAGAAAAGACCAACCCCCACCAGGCTCAGGCCCAGGTCGGAGGCGGCTTTGATGTGGTCCCCGGCCAGGATTCCCAGGCCCCCCGAGTAAATGGGCAATGACTCGTGGAAACCGAACTCCATCGAGAAGTAGCCGATTGGCGGGGTGGTGGCTTGGGGCCGGCTCGAGAGGTATTTGCGAAAGCTCTCCACCACCGCCTCGACGTGCCCTAGGTAGGAGGCGTCCTCGGCCAGCGCGGCGATCCGACCGGGGTCGGCCTCGAGCAGCTGTTTGACCGGGTTCCCCCGGAAGCGCTTCCAGCTAGCGGGATCAAGCTGCTCAAACAGGCGCTGGGCCTCCGGGTTCCAACTCCACCAGAGGTTATAGGCCACCTCGCGCAAGCCCTGGAGGGCGGCGGGCAGGGTGGGCATGGCAGTAATCCGTCCGAGTACATTCATAGGCCGAAGAGCATCTTACCACTGTGCAGTCGCCGCGCTTCGTGAACTACCGTAACCTGAACCCGGACGCCGTAACCCGATCCGTCTAGACTGGCCTACGGGTGAGTGAGGACCTACCAACCGACCTATTCCGAGCCGTACGGCTAGCCCACGATCAGCTCGACCGGCGCATCGAAGATTACCTGAGGGGCCGGGGGCTCAGGGTGACCTGCCGCCAAGGATGTGCCTTTTGCTGCCACGCCTGGGTGACCCTCTCGCTGGCCGAGGCCGAGTACCTGCGGGCCAATCTGCGCCCGGAGGCCCTCGAGCGGGTCCAGGTGGTCGGGCAGGAGCGGCTGAAACGGATCGCGCGGGAGAAAAATGCTCCCGACTTCCCCACCCGCTACTTCCTCGAGGCCCACCCCTGCCCCCTGCTCAGCCCGGAGGGAGCCTGCTCGGCCTACCCCCACCGCCCCCTGGCCTGCCGGGGGGTGCTCACCGACCTGGAGGCCCGCTACTGCCAGCCAGGGGCCGTCTTCGCGCTCAAAGGAGCAGAGCGAAGGGCCTACCTGGGCCAGCTCAAGCCCCACCACGGCCCTGAGCATTACCTGAAAACTCCCTGGCGAGCCTCGGAGAGGGCTGTTCGGCAGCTATGGCAACGCCAACGGGAGGCCCGGGGCTTTACCGTCATCGGCGAACTGGCGAGCCTCATCTACCTGCTGGGCCAGGCCGATTTCCAGGCGGCCATCCAGCAGGGAGCCAAGGCCGTTCGCGACCACCTGAAAAGCCGGGGCGTGCTGGGCGGGGAGTGGGGGTTCTGGGTGTGATCCTATCCCTCGACCTCCACCCCCACCTCTTCCCCCTGGGGTAAGCGATACGCCCGCACCTGGCCCGACTCGAGGGCCAAAATCACGTAGGGAACCGGCCAGTAGGCTTTGGACCGGTCCGCAGGGCTGGGCCGGGCGGGGCCGCTGGGGTGCGAGTGGTAGATGGCCAAAAGCTCCAGACCCGCCGCCTCGAGCCCCCAGAGCGCCTGCAAAAGCTCGGCCGGGTCGGCCTGGTAGTTTTGATGGGGCTTGGGGTCCACGTTGGGCAGCGGGATCACCCGGCTCACCTGACCCAGGCGACCAGCCCAGAGACCTACCCCTTCGCGGGGCGACTCCGAGCGCAGGTGCCGCCAGGTCTGCTCGAGCAGGTCTCGGGGAATACGCAGCATGGCCTCTGGTTTACCCGGCCCCCGCGGGGAGCTTGAGCACGTCGCACAAGAACTCCACCAGCGGGTTGAGGCGCCGGCAAGCCCGGCCCAGCCTCCCCAAAAAACCTGGCGAGCAGACCGCCTCCTCGCTGAACTCCACCCGGGCGATAAAGCTCTTGAGCTTTAGATCCTCGATGAGCGGGTGGTGGGGGTCGAAGCCCCGGGGCGCCCGTTTGAGCTTGTCCTCCTGGGAGGGCGGGGGGCCATCCCGTTTGAAGGTCATCCAGCGGTGATCCCCGCGGGCGATGGCCTGGCGGATGCGCAGGGTGGCCGCGGCCTCGGGGAGCCAGATGCCCCCGGCCAAAAAGCAATGGTCGGGCTCGAGGTGCAGGTAAAACCCCGGCGCGTGGACGTCCCGGCCCAGGATATGGCCAAACTGGGCGGCGGCGTGGGTCTTGTAGGGGGTTTTGTCGCGGCTGAAGCGGGTATCGCGGTGGATGCGGAAGAGGCTCTTGGCCTCGGCGGTAAAAGCCGGGTTGATCCGGCCCAGAAGGGGGGCGAAGTCCTCGATGAGGCGGAGGAAAGGCTGCCGGAGATGCTCCTCGTAGCGGGATTGGTTGGCCCGGAACCAGGCCCGGTGGTTGTTGTAGCGGAGCTCGAGGAGGAAGCGGAAGAGTTCCGGGGTGAAATAGGCGCCAGCCTTCCCTCTGGCCATGGCCTCATCCTACCCTCGTTTTGGGTGGGGACTGATGCTCCCGGCACCTTGGGCTATACTGAACCCACGGAGGAGGTCCAAGCATGATTCGCACCCTGGCCCTGGTCGGGCATAGCGGCAGCGGCAAAACCACCCTGGGTGAGGCTTTGCTGGTCTACACCGGGGGCAAGGAGCGCATGGGCAAGGTTGAAGAGGGCAGCACCACCTCGGATTACACCCCAGAGGAAAAAGCTCACGGGGTCTCGGTTCGCACCGGCGTGCTGCCCCTGGACTACCAGGGGCACAAAATTTATCTCTTGGACGCCCCCGGTTATGCCGATTTCGTAGGGGAGATTCGCGGCGCGCTGGAGGCGGCTGATGCCGCGGTGGTGGCGGTCTCGGCGGAGGCTGGGGTGCAGATCGGTACCGAGCGGGCCTGGACGGTGGCCGAGCGGCTCGGCCTAGCCCGCATGGTGGTGGTGACGAAGCTCGAGAAGGGGGGGGATTTCTTCGCGCTGCTCGAGGACCTGCGCTCCACCCTGGGGCACATCCTCCCAGCCCACCTGCCCATCTACGAGGGTGGGAAGTGGGTCGGGTTGGTGGACGTGCTGCGCGGGAAGGCCTACCGGTACACGAACGGCAAGCCCCAGGAGATCCCCGTCCCCGATGACCAAAGGGAGGGGATCGAGAAGTACCGCAACGAAGCCCGCGAGGCCATCATCGAGACCGATGAAGCGCTGCTGGAAAAGTACCTGGGCGGCGAAGAAGTAGGCGAAGAGGGGCTCTCCCAAGCCTTCCACGAGGCCGTGCGCAAAGGGCTGGTATACCCGGTGGCCATCGGCTCCTCCGGGGCCATGATCGGGCTGGACTTGCTCCTGAACCTCTTCCTGGAGGCCCTGCCTTCCCCCACCGAGCGCTTCGGTGAGGGTCCTGGTCTGGGCAAGGTCTTCAAGGTGCAAGTTGACCCCTTCATCGGCCACGTGGCCTTCACCCGGCTCTACCGGGGAACCCTCAAGCCAGGGGATACCCTGCAATCCGAGGGTGGGGCGGTCAGGCTAGGCCACCTCTACACCGCCAAGGGCAAGGACCTGGTGGAGCTCGCCGAGGCCCCGGCCGGGACCATCCTGGCGATTCCCAAAGCCGAAAACCTGCACCGGGGGATGATCCTCTGGAGCGGGAACCGGCCCGAGTCGGACGAGGTGCCTTTTGCCCGGCTTCCCGACCCCAACGTGATGATGGCCCTCTACCTGGAGAACAAGGGCGACGAGGCCAAGCTCGGCGAGGCCCTGCGCAAGCTCCTGGAGGAAGACCCCAGCCTCAAGTTCGAGCGCAACCCCGAGACGGGTGAGATGCTCCTGTGGGGGCACGGCGACTTACACCTCGAGACCGCCAAGGAGCGCCTGGCCGACTACGGGGTGAAGGTGCAGCTCCGGCTGCCCAAGATCCCCTACCGCGAGACCATCCGCAAGGTGGCCGAGGGCCAGGGCAAGCACAAGAAACAGACCGGCGGCCACGGGCAGTACGGGGATGTCTGGCTGCGGCTCGAGCCCGCCCCGGAGTACGCCTTCGAGTGGCGCATCACCGGCGGGGTGATCCCCACCAAGTACCAGGAGTCCATCGAGGCCGGCATCCGCGAGGCCGCCAAACAGGGGGTGCTGGCGGGTTTCCCGGTGATCGGCTTCAGGGCCATCGTCTACCATGGCTCCTACCACGAGGTGGACTCCTCCGACATGGCCTTCCAGACCGCCGGGTCGCTGGCCTTCAAAAACGTGATGCCTCAGGCCCAGCCGGTGCTCTTGGAGCCGGTCTACCACCTCAAGGTCTTCGTGACCCAAGACCGGGTGGGGGACGTGATCTCCGACCTGCAAAGCCGCCGGGGCCGGGTGCTGGGAATGGACCAAGATGGGGCACTTGCGGTGGTCCAAGCCGAGGTTCCCCTGGCCGAGCTGCTCGAGTACAGCCGGGTGCTCTCCGGCATGACCCAGGGCACCGGGGCCTACAGCCTGGAGTTCTCCCATTACGCCGAGGTCCCACCGCACCTGGCGCAAAAGGTGATCGCCCAGCGGCAGCAGACGGCCTGAGCGTGGGGAGTTCGCGCGTCACCCTTCCCATCCGGCGCGGCCCGTAGACTGAAGGGACCATGAAACTATTCCGCATCGGACTGGTTCTGGCCCTTCTGCTCACCCCCGCCCTGGGCCAGAACCTGCTCAGCCTGGCCCCCCCGGGGGCCATCGCCGGCTTCGTGCTCAACGACCTATCCAAAAACCCCCAGCTGCGCGGGATCGCCCAGGACTGGGCCAAGAGCGGGCTGGAGGCCGAACTGCGCCGCTCGGCCCTGGACCCCGAGCTTCTGGGGCTTCTGAGCGGGGGGGTCGCGGCGGCCCTCTACCCCAGCGGGGATTTTTTCGTGATGGCCAAGCCCACCGCCCAGGCCCTGCAGAGCCTGCGCAGGGGACTGCGTAAACCCCAAAACCGTGGGGGGTGGCAGGTGGACACCCAAGACGGGGTGGTGACCGGCCTGAGCAAAGATTTGGCGCTCTTGGCCTCGCCCCCCGCCTTCGAGCGCTTCATCCGCAACCAGCGCGGGCTCCAGGCCCCGGCAGGCGGGGACATCGTGTTCTGGGCGGAGGTGCCCAAGAACCTCGCTGATCAGCTCGAGCTTCCCCCCAGGGTAAGCCTCACCCTGGCCGCGGTGAAGCGCCTGACCTTCTCGCTGCGGCTGACCCCGCAGGGGATCAACCAGGAAACTCGGCTCGAGTTGGTCCCCGGGATAGACCCCCAGCTCACCGCCATCGCCCTGCCCAAGGACCGCCCCTGGGACCTGGGCGACTTCCCCCAGGGGGTCTCGGCCAGCAGCAGCGTGGTGGATATCCCCGGCCTGGCCCGCTATCTGGGTGCCCTGTCCCGCGACCTGGACCTGGGCTTCAACCTCGACCTCTCGGCTTTTGGCAAGCGGATAGCCCAGGTGGTCTTCAACGCCCCGGCTGGCCAGGTCTCCCTGCCCCGGCTCGGGGATGCCCTGTTCTTCGTGGAGGTGGTGGACCCCTCTACCGCCGAGGCCAACCTGCTGGCCCTGCTGCAAAATGTCGCCGCCTTCGCTACCCCCGAGGGCAAAGGGGGCTTCAAGGTGGTGGGCAAGGAGGGGGATTTCAAGGTGGTGGAGGTCGGCATCCTGGGCCAGCTCTACTACCGCTTCGACGCCGACCGGCTGATCCTGGCCACCAGCAAGGCGGCCCTCCTTGGCCTGAGCAACCCCACCTGGAAGGAGAACGCCCGCTTCCAGCAGGCCCGCCGGACGGTTCCCGCCAGCGCGGTCAGCTACGGCTTTAGCGATGCCGCCGCCGTCCAGCTCCTGGGCCTCGAGGAACTGCTGCAAAACACCCTCCTGCCCGCCGGGAATCCCGCTCAGGCCCGCCGCGCCCGCGAACTCAGCAAGCGGGCGGGAGACTTCGTGGTGAGCGTGCTCAAGCGGTTCGGCGATGGGATCAGCTATGCCACCGTGGAGGGCCACACCCTGGTGAGCCGCTCGTTCTCCACCGTCCGGTGGTGAGCCGCCTCCACCCCTGACCCCCTCGCCCTACCGCCAGGGGAGAGGGGTTGGCCAACTCCGCACCCGGCCTTTGCCAATCCACCGCTCATCTGTCGAGCCGGCCAGCGGCTATGCTCGAGGGGATGGTGTTTCTGGCCCCCCTGGTCTTGCTGGCCCTGCCGCCGGTGCTGGGGCTGGTGTACGCGCTCTATCGCCGCCGTAGGCCGCCCGAGCGCAAGGCTGCTGGGCTATGGCTGTGGCAAAGAGCCCGGCGCCGGGGTCGGGCCCGCCGCCGGCTGGACCTGCGCCTGCTGCTGTTGCTGCTGGCCGCGGCCCTGACCGTGCTGGCCCTGGCCCGCCCCCAGATCCGGCTGGACCGGCCCGGGCCGGTGGTGATCGTGCTCGACGCCTCGGCCTCGATGGCGGCTACCGACCTCGCCCCC
>PSML01000083.1:0-10643 GCA_040290145.1 Meiothermus sp.
ACAATGGGGCCGGAAAGACCACTCTGCTTAGGCTGGTCCTGGGCCTGCTGTCCACCCGGACGGGGAAGATTCGCGTGTTGGGTAAAGACCCCATCCCGCAGCGTACCCGAATCATGCGGGAAGTCGGGGTGGTGCTGGATGGTAGGCGGGCGCTGGAACCCCGCCTGAGCGGATTGGAGAACCTGCTGCCGAGCAGGTCGTCATGCTAGAGGAAATGCTGAAAGCTGAGCGAGGATAACGAGGGCAAGGGGGTTGGGCGACGGTGTCGGCTCGGTGTGATTTTGGTTCCCAAAAGCTGATCATCCAGCCCGTCACTTGAGTTCAAACCGTTAGACTTTGCTCATGATCGAGACCAAGCTGCGCTCGGAAGACCGGGAAGCTCCGACCTTCAAAGCCAACAAGGACGCCTGGGTACAGCTCGTCACCGAGTTTCGGCAGAGCCAGGAGCGCCTACGCCAAGGCGGGGGTCTGAAGGCCATTGAGCGGCAGCACGCACGGGGGCGGCTCACGGCTCGAGAGCGCATCGCCCGGCTGATCGACCCCGCAACCGAGTTCGACGAGCTGATGGGCTACGCCGGTTGGGGCATGTACGAGGAGTGGGGCGGGGCGCCGGGCGGGGGAACCGTCACCGGCATCGGCCAGATCGCCGGGCGGGACTGGATGATCGTGGCCAACGACGCCACGGTGAAGGCCGGGGCGTTTTTCCCCATCACCGCCAAAAAGGTCATCCGGGCCCAGACCATCGCCCTCGAGAACCGCATCCCCACCATCTACCTGGTGGACTCGGCGGGGGTCTTCCTGCCCTTGCAAGACGAGGTATTCCCCGACCAGGACGACTTCGGCCGGATTTTCTACCTCAACGCCCGGATGAGCGCTATGGGCATCCCGCAGATCTCGGCCATCATGGGCAACTGCGTGGCGGGCGGGGCTTACCTGCCGGTGATGACCGATACCCTGCTGATGACCGAGGGCTCCGGGCTGTACCTGGCCGGGCCGGCCCTGGTCAAGGCGGCCATCGGGCAAGAGGTCTCCTCGGAGGAGTTGGGTGGGGCCCGGATGCACGCGGAGGTCTCCGGTACGGTGGATTACTACGAACCCTCTGACCAGGCCGCGCTCGAGCGCATCCGCGGGTTGGCCGCCGCCTATGCCGCCGCGGAACTGGCCCCCTGGGCCAAAGAGCGCCAGCCCGCGGTGGAGCCTCGGTATCCTGCTGAGGACTTGTTTGGCCTGGTCTCTCCCGACGGCAGCCGCCCCTACGACGTGCGCGAGGTGATCGCCCGGCTGGTGGACGGCTCGGAGTTCCTCGAGCACAAGAGCGGTTATGGCGAGACGTTGGTGTGCGGTTTCGCCCGGCTGGGCGGCTTCCCGGTGGGGATCGTGGCCAACCAGCGCACGGTGATCAAAAAGGGGGGGAGGATCGAGGTCGGCGGGGTCATCTACGCCGAGGCTGCCGACAAGGCCGCCCGCTTCATCCTGGACGTGAACCAACGCTTCATCCCGCTGCTCTTTCTCCAGGACGTGACCGGCTTCATGGTGGGCAAGGAGTCGGAGCAGCGCGGGATCATCCGGCGGGGGGCCAAGCTGGTGAGTGCGGTGTCGAACTCGGTGGTTCCAAAGATCTCCCTCATCCTGGGCGGAACCTTCGGGGCCGGGAACTACGCCATGGCGGGCCGGGCCTACAGCCCGCGTTTCTACTTCGCTTGGCCCAGCGCCAAGTACGCGGTGATGAGCGGGGCTTCGGCGGCCAAGACCTTGCTCGAGGTCGAGGTGGCCAAGCTCGAGCGCCAGGGCATCACCCCCACCGACCTTGACCTCAAGGAACTCTACGAGCGCGTCAAGGGCCGCTACGAGGAGACCCTGGACCCGCGCTACGCGGCGGCGCGGCTGTGGGTGGACGAGATCATCTACCCGCACGAGACCCGCAGAAGGCTCATCCGGGCGCTGGAAGCCTGCGCCTTGAACCCGGTGCGCGAAGGGATGAAAATCGGGGTGTTCCAAGTTTAGGGCCGCAAACTTTTGCACCATCGTTGGGGCAAAATGCCCTACACTTGAACCATGAAAATCCCCGAAAACCTGCTGGACCGGATCAACTCCAACCCCGATGTTTTGCGGGGCCGTCCGCGCGTGCGGGGGACGCGGGTGGCGGTGCATATGGTCCTCGAGGCCTTGGCGGTGGGGATGTCGGTGGAGGCGGTGCTGGGGGAGTACCCTGAGCTCACCCCGGAGGACATCCAGGCGGCCTTGCTCTACGGCGCTCGCATGAGCAACTATGAGTGGATCGAGTTGTAGGGTCTTGCTGGACGAGAACATCCCCACCACCGTGCTCTGGTGGTGCATCAGCCAGGGCTTCGACGTGATGACCGCCCGGGAAGCCGGTCTGGTGGGGCGCTCGGACAGCGAACTCAACGCCTTCTTACACCGCCAGGGGCGGGTGCTCATCACCCTGGACCTGGATTTCTCCGACCCCGTTAAGCTGCCGGTGGGCCCTGGGCGGATCGTGCTGCGCCCTTGGATCACCGACGGCGAGCTGATGGTGCAGCTTTTGCGCAAGGTCATGCCGCTGGGGCTGCCTCGAGCCGGGGAGCTTTTGGTGGTGCAGGCGGGCGGGGTGGCCCGCTACGGAGCCGCAGCATGAAATGGGTCGAGTGCCCCCGGGATTCCTGGCAAGGCTTTGCCCAATTCATCCCTACCGACGAGAAAATCACCTATCTGAAGGGGCTGCTCGAGGCCGGATTCACCCATCTGGACCTCACCAGCCTGGTCTCGCCCAAGTGGGTCCCCCAGCACGCCGACGCCGAGAGGGTGCTGGCCCAGCTTCCCCCCCCAGAAGGCCGCGAGTACCTGGTCATCATCGCCAACCCGAAGGGGATGCAGCGGGCGCTGCAGGCCCCAAACATCACCAGCGTGGGCTACCCCTTTTCGATCTCGCCGACCTTCCAGCTCAAGAACGTCAACCAAAGCATCGCGGAGTCCTGGGATCAGGTGGCCCGGCTGCGCGAGATGGCGGCGGATCGGCTCGAGCTGGTGGTTCACCTCTCGATGGGTTTCGGCAACCCCTACGGCGACCCCTGGAGCCCCGAGCTTCCGGTGGAGTTCGTGGGCCGCCTGCGCCAGATGGGCATTCGCCAGATCGCCCTGGCCGACACCTACGGGGTGGCGACCGCCCAGACCATCGGCAAGACCCTGCAGGCCGTGGTCCGAGCCTTCGGCCCCGAGGACATCGGGGCACACCTGCACTCGAGGCCCGAGACCACCCTGGAGAAAGTGGACGCGGTGTTGGCGAGCGGGGTGGGCTGGCTCGAGGGCGCGCTGGGGGGAATTGGGGGCTGTCCCTTCGCCGGAGATGACCTAGTGGGCAACCTGGCCACCGAGGCAGCGCTGCCGCATCTGGCCAAGGAAGGGCTCGAGACCGGGGTGAGGCTCGAAGTCTTGCCCGAACTGGCCAGCCAAGCCAGCCGCCTTAGGACGATCTACGGAACCTGAACCGGTTTTCGCACGGGCTGTCGGAGAGGTCCCAGCGGATCTGGCCGCGCTCGCTCGAGCCGAATACCTCCCGGCCATGTGGGCGGTCTCGAGCTTCTCCATGGTACCGATGGGGGCTGAGCGATGCCTGTCCCCCTTACCCGAGCTTGGCCCGCACCAGCTCCACGATCTCGTCAATGGTATCCGCCACCGGCACGTCGGCGTCGGCGAAGGCCGCTAGCTTGGACTCCGGCGTGCCCACGTTGCCCATGATGATGGCCCCGGCGTGGCCCATCTTCTTGCCCTTGGGGGCGCTGCGCCCGCCGATAAAGCCCACCACCGGTTTCCTCATGTGGTGCTTGATGTACTCGGCCGCGTCCTCCTCGTCAGAGCCGCCGATCTCGCCGCAGATGACCACCGCCTCGGTCTCGGGGTCGTCGTTGAACAGGGGCAGCAGGTCCTTGAAGGTCGTACCGATGATCGGGTCGCCGCCGATGCCGATGCAGGTCGAGATGCCATACCCGGCGTCGGAGAGGGCCTTGGCGGTCTCGTAGGTGACGGTGCCCGAGCGGGAGATGAGCCCCACCTTACCCCGCTTGAACACGTTAGCCGGCATAATCCCTAGCTTGCACTCGCCGGGGGTGATGAGCCCGGGGCAGTTCCCGCCGATGAGGCGCACGTTGCCCAGCGACTTGATCTCGGCCACGGCCTTGACCATGTCCAAGGTGGGGATGCCCTCGGTGATGAGCACCACCAGCGGGATACCGGCATGGGCGGCCTCCAGCGCCGCGTCCGCCGCGCCCGGCGCGGGCACGAAGATGATCGAGGCGTCGATGGGGTGGTGGGTGGTGGCCTCCTTGACGGTGTCGTAGACCGGCACGCCGAGGGCGGTCTGCCCGCCTTTGCCGGGGGTCATCCCGGCCACCACGCTCGTTCCGGCCTTGATCATCTGCTCGGCGTGGAAGGCCCCCTCGCGCCCGGTGATGCCCTGGACCAAGACTTTGGTGTTCTTGTCGACGAGGATACTCATTGGGCACCTGCCGTAGGGTGAGCGGAAGCGCCACCGCCGGTCATCGAGACGATGGCCTTGGCGGCTTCGATGGAGGTCGGGTACATGTAGATGGGGCGGCCTTTGAGGAGGGCTTTAGCCTCCTCCTCGGCGGTCCCGGCCACCCGCATGGCCACCGGCTTGGTCAGGATGCCCTCGTCCATGGCCCGGATCACCCCCTTGGCGACCTCGTCGGCGCGGGTGATCCCGCCGAAGATGTTGATAAAGACCCCTTTCACATCGGGGTCCTTGAGCACCACCTTGAGCGCGTTGTAGACCACGTCAGCTTTGGCCCCTCCGCCGATGTCGAGGAAGTTCGCGGCCTTACCGCCCACCCGGTTCACCAGGTCCAGGGTGTACATCACCAGCCCGGCCCCGTTGCCGATCACCCCGATCCAGCCGTCCAGCTTGACATAGGAGAAGCCGTAGTTGGAAGCCTCGACCTCGAGCGGGTGCTCGGCGTCCACCTCGCGCAAGGTCGAGAGGTCGGGGTGGCGGTACAGGGCGTTGTCGTCGAGGACGATCTTGGCGTCGGCGGCCACCACATCACCGCTGGGGGTGATCACCAGGGGGTTGATCTCAGCGGTGGAGGCGTCGATCCCCACGTAGGCGTTATAGAGCTGCACCAGGGTGCTGGCCAGCTTGTTGAGGTTCCCTTCCAACCCGGCTTTCTTGACGAGTTCCCGGGCCTCGAAGGGCCGCAGGCCCCGGTGGGGGTCGATGGGGTGCTTGATGATCGCGTAGGGCCTGGCGGCGGCTACCTCCTCGATATCCACCCCCCCCTCCTTGGAGAGCATCAGCACCACCCGCTGGGTCACCCGGTCCAGGATCAGCCCGGCGTAGTACTCCTTGGCGATGTCCACGGCCTTGGCCACCAGCACCTTGCGGGTCACGAAGCCTTTGATGTTGAGGCCCAGGATCTGGCTGGCCTTCTCGCGGGCTTCCTCGGGGGTCTTGGCCAGCTTGACCCCCCCGGCTTTGCCCCGTCCGCCGGTGTGCACCTGGGCTTTGATCACCACCGTGTCGCCGTACTCGGTGGCGATCTGCTTGGCCTCGTCGGCGGTGTAGGCCACCTTTCCCGGCGGTACGGGGATGCCGTAGCGGGCCAAGAGTTCTTTGGCTTGGTACTCGTGTAAGTTCACCCTTTGCCTCCTGTGACAAACCTCAGTCTGCTGCGCCGTCCTCGCGGTGGGCGGGACAGCTTTGACGGCCTAAAGCCTTAGAGATTATACGCTTGCCAAGCGGCGGCAATCACCAATGGCTCGAGGCCGGCAGGTGGGGCGGAGGCCAGGATTAAGGGGGATCGGGCAGCGCTCAGGACGCGGTGCGGTCCAACTTGGCGAACAACAGCCGCCCCACCTGGGTCTGGATGGACTGGGTGATGGTCACCTGCACCTCCTGGCCGCGGTAGGCCAGCGCATCGTCCACCACGATCATGGTGCCGTCCTCCAGATACCCCACCCCCTGCCCCGGCTCCTTGCCCTCCTTGACGATGGTGATGCGCAGGCTCTCCCCAGCTACGTGCGGGCTGCGTAGCGCTATGGCCAAAGCCTGCACCGAGAGGGCCTTGACCCCGTAGATGCGGGCCAGCTGCAGGAGGGCGTGGTCGTTGGTGACCAGGGCCGAGCCCATCCGCCGGGCCAGGGCCAGGAGCTGGTCGTCCACCGGGTCGTCGCTCCTGGCGCTCTCCTCGAGCACTTCCAAGGTGGTGGAGTTCTTCAGGCGCTCGAGGGTCTCCAGCCCCCGCCGCCCCTTGGCCCGCCGCTGTGGGTCAGAGGCGTCGGCGTGGTACTGGAGTTCGCGCAGGATGAACTGCGGCACAAACAGGGGGCCTTCGAGGAATCCCAGCTCCACCACCTCGGCCACCCGCCCGTCGATGAGGATCGAGGTGTCCAGCAGCTTGCCGCCCCGGCTGCGCAGAAGCGTCTGGGGGCTTGCCGGTTGGCGCGGCTTGAAGTACTCCCGGTTGGCCAAGGCCACCGCCGAGAGCAGGGTGATCAGGGTGCCCGCCAGGGCCAGCGATAATACCGGGGAAAAGCCCTCCCACTGCGAGAGCAGGCTGGTGAGGAGCACCGCGAGGAGTAGCCCGATGGTAGAGGCCACGGTGAGGGCCACCGGGATCTCAGGCGGCAGGGCCTTGACCCGCTCTTGCATCCGGGCCAAGCCCAGCTCGAGGATCTGGGTGAGCCGGGGGACCAGCAAAAACCCCACCAGTAGCCCCACCACCGCCAGGTAGATGCGGTTGAGCGAGAGCGCCCCGGCGGAAGAGGACAGGGCATCCACCAGCGACCCGGCCTGGTAGCCGAGGTAGATGAACAGGGAGTAGGCCAGGAGGCGGACGAGACTCATAACCGGGCTCAGATCAGTTGACGCAGGGCTTCCTCGAGGCTTTTGACCCGTCCGGGGTGCAGGGCCCGCTTGAACCCGGCCCGCTGGCCTTCCTTGAGGCGGCGCTCGAGCCCCTCCACGCTGCGCACCTCTCCGGCCAGCCCGACTTCGCCCACCAGGGCCACGTCCTCTGGGATCGGCTTACCCACCACAGCAGAATACACCGCCACCGCCACGGCCAAGTCCAGACCGGCATCCAAGACCCGCAAACCCCCCGCCAGGTTGACGTAGACGTCGAGGTTGCCCAACGGTAGATCGAGGCGGCGCTCCAAGACCGCCAACACCACATCCACCCGGCGGCTCTCGAGCCCCTGCGAGACCCGGCGCGGAGCGGGGAAGGGGGTGCGGGCGGCCAGGGCCTGCACCTCCAGGGCTAGGGCCCTCTCCCCGGAAAGCGCCAGGGCTACCGCGCTCCCCGCTACCCCCACCGGGCGCTCGGCCAGAAAAGCCGCCGAAGGGTTGGCGACCTCCTCCATGCCGCCCTCGCCCATCTGGAACACGCCCAGCTCGCCCACCGGCCCGAAGCGGTTTTTGGTGCTGCGCAACAGGCGGAAGGAACCGGCGGTCTCGAGGTAGAGGGTGGCATCCACCACGTGCTCGATCACCTTGGGTCCGGCCACCACCCCCTCTTTGGTGACGTGCCCGACCAGCACCGTGGTCACATCATAGGCCTTGGCGTAGCGGGTCAGGGCCGCGGTGCCCTCCCGCACCGAGACCAGCGAGCCCGGAGGGGAACCGGCCTCCAGGGTCTGGATGGAGTCCACGATCAGGAAGTCGGGGCGCTCCGCCTCGAGCAAAGCCAACAGCGCCTCGAGGTCCGTCTCCCGCACCAGCTCCAAGCCCTCGTCCACCCCCAGCCGTGCGGCCCGCAGCCGGATCTGACCGGGTGACTCCTCACCGGCCAGATACAATACGCGCCTGCCCCCCTCGAGGATCTGGTGTGCGACCTGGAGCAAGAGGGTGCTCTTGCCCACCCCGGGCTCGCCCCCAATCAGCAGGACCTCGCCCTTCACGAACCCCCCGCCCAGCACCCGGTCGAGTTCGCCCAGGCCGCTCGAGACCCGCTCCTCGGCGCTCGTGGAGGCGTCCCGCAGCCGCACGATGCGGGAGACGAAGCGTGAGCTGGATCGGGCCTTGGGCGCTTCCGGGGCCTCTTCCTTGAAGCTGTCCCAGGCCCCGCAGTTGGGGCAGCGCCCCAGCGCTTTGATGGATTTATAGCCGCACTCGGTGCAGCGGTACTGGGTGGAGGCTCTGGCCATGATCTCGAGGCTTCCCTAGTTGGTTAGTCTAAAAGAACGGGGGTCCGTCAGCAAAGAAAAAGGTGGGGCTCATCACCCCACCCGCGGCCTTGGGGTTTAGACCAGACTGACCTCTTCCTCCTCGAAGGCGATCTGCCCGCCCTTGAGGGTGACCAGCAGGGTCCGCCCGGGCCGCGTCAGGAGGGCCAGCGAGAGGGGGTCTTCTACCTTTTCGCGGATCAGATTCCGCAGCGCCCGAGTCGAACCGTTCTTGGGGGCTTGCTCGACCAACCAGGCGGCGATGGCCGGGTCGAAGCGCACGGTCTTCTCCCGGCTGGCCAGCTCCTGGGCGATGTCCTCGAGCATGTTCTGGGTCACCTGGACCAGCTCGGCCACATCCAGGGTGCGGAAGCGGATCACCTCGTCGAGCCGGTCCAGGAACTCTGGGGTGAACAGGGCCCTCAGGGGGCTTTCGGTGTCCACCTCGCGGCTGGTGAAGCCGATGCCGGGGCCCACATTGAAGCCGGTGTTGGAGGTCATGATCAGGATGACCCGGCGAAAGTCCACCGTACGCCCCAGCCCGTCGGTCAGGCGGCCTTCATCCAGCACCTGTAGGAAGGTGTTGTAGATGTCGGGGTGGGCCTTTTCGATCTCGTCGAGGAGCACCACGCTGAAAGGCGAGCGGCGCACGGCCTCGGTAAGGCGACCGCCCTGCTCGTAGCCGACGTATCCGGGAGGTGCTCCGATCAGCTTGGAGATGGAGTGCGGCTCCTGGAACTCGCTCATGTCGAAGCGCACCAGCGCTCGCTCGGAGCCAAAGAGAACCTCGGCCAAGGCTTTGGCCAGGTGGGTCTTACCGACCCCGGATGACCCCACGAAGAGGAAGCTGGCGGCGACCCGGGTTCGTCCGCCCAAGCCCACCCGGCTGCGCCGGAGGGCCGCGACCAGGGCCTCGACGGCCTCATCCTGGCCGATGACCCGCTTTTTGAGCTCATCCTCCAGCCCGAAGAGCTTCTGGTCGTCCTTGTCGTCCACGTACACGCCGCCCCAGCTATCCACCACGGCCTCGATATCCTCGCGGCTCACCAGGGGGGTGCCGTCCTCGTCCTCGGCCACCGGAAGGCCCAAAGAGGCGTTGAGCCGCACCCGGCTGGCCGCCTCGTCAATGAGGTCGATGGCCTTGTCGGGGAAGTTTCGGCCCGGCAGGCTGCGAATCCCGATCTTCACCGAGAGGTCCAGAATCTCGTCGGGGATCACCACCCCGTGGTGGGCCTCATAGCGCGGGCGCAAGCCCCTCAGAATCTCGCTGGTCTCTTCAGGGGTGGGCTCGAGCACGATCACCGGCTGGAAGCGGCGCTCGAGGGCGGCGTCCTTTTCGATGTAGCGGTGGTATTCGCCGGTGGTGGTGGCCCCGATGACCTGAATCTCACCCCGGGAGAGCGGGGGCTTGAGGATGTTGGCCGCGTCCAGCGTACCCTCCGCTCCGCCGGCCCCGATCAGGGTATGAAGCTCATCGATGAAGGCCACCACTTTGGCGTTTTTGAGCTCCTCGATGATCTGCCGCAAGCGCTCTTCGAACTCGCCGCGGTACTTGGTCCCCGCCACCACCCCGGCCAGGTCCACCGAGACGATCCGGGCCCCGCGCAGCACCGGGGGCACCCGCCCCTCGATGATGGCCTGGGCCAAGCCCTCCACGATGGCGGTCTTGCCCACCCCGGGGTCACCGACCAGCACCGGGTTGTTTTTGGTACGCCGGGCCAGGATTTGGATCACCCGGTTGATCTCTTCGGCCCGGCCGATCACCGGGTCGAGCTTGCCTTCGCGGGCTTCCTTGGTGAGGTCGCGTCCGTATTCGTCGAGAAACGGAGTCGCCACGGCCTTCTCCTTGGTGGTTTCACCAGCCTGCGACAGCACCCGCCAGCGGATGGTATCCACGTCCTTGGCGTAATGGGTCATGATGCGGTAGGCGATGCCATCGCCCTCGCGGATGATGCCCAGGAGGATATGCTCGGTGCCGATGACTGGAGAGCCCATGTTGCGGGCCTCGGCACTCGCCAGCTCCATCACCCGCCGGGCCCTGGGGGTGATGGCCGGCGGTTCGCCGCTGCGCGAACCCTCCCCTCGCCCGACGAGCTCTTCGACCATGCGGCGCATGGCCTCAAGGGACGCCCCGTACTCCATCAGGATGCGCGCGGCGGAGCCCCCCTCGCGCATCAGGCCCAAAAGGAGGTGCTCCGGGCCGATCATGCTGTGCCCGAGGCGACTGCCCTCCTCCCTCGCGTAGTGGAACACCAGCCTGGCGCGATCATCGTACCTGTTCAAGAGCTACCCCCTTCGTAGTTCAAGGCTCCTCACTTCTGATGATATACTACGCAGTTCCTGATGGGATGTTTGAGCGACCGGTTACAACCCTGTAACGGTTTGAGATTACCGGCGCAGAGCTTTGGGGAGAGTGGCTGGCCAAGGGCTGGTCTAGGAGGTAACGCCGTCGGCCAGCACCCGGGAAG
>PSML01000084.1:0-10632 GCA_040290145.1 Meiothermus sp.
GCATCCAGGGCCTCCTGGACAACCCGCCCCCCGCCGAGGCCCGCCCCGCCGCCTTGGCCCAGGTGAAAGCCGCGCTCGAGGCCCAAGCCCCGCAGATCATCGCCGCGGCCACCCGGCAGGTCAAGGCCGGACTGGCCCAAGCCCAGAGCCAAGCCGAAGCCGCGGCCATCGCCGCGGTGCGGAAGAACCTCCAGGCCGCCCAGGCCCGCGCCACCGACCAGGCCGTGAAAGCCGTGCGGGAAAACCTCGCCAAAGCCCAGGCCCGCGCCACCGACCAAGCGGTGCAGGCGGTGGTGGAGAACCTGCAAAAAGCCCAGGCCACCGCCACGGAGAAAGCCGTCCAGGCGGTGCGGGAGAACCTCGTCACGGCTGAACAAAAAGCCCTGCTGGAGGTGCCCCAAACCGTGGTCGCCAACCTCGAAAAGACCAAGGAGAAGCTCCGCGCGGCCTTAAACAACGGCATCACCAACGCCGAGAGGAACATCTTCCTCTACGCCGCGGTCTTCGTGCTGATCTCCCTGGTGCTCATCGGGCTGCTGCCCAACGACGAGTTGCGCGGCGGTGGCTTCGGGGCTCGAGGGGGCCCGGCCACAGCGCATTAGCCCTCGGGGCGACCCTCTTCACCAGGGCACCCCCAGCACCGGCTGAAGGCTCACCAGGGGCTCGGCGTAGGCCACGCCCAGGTAGTTGCCCCAGGCCCGCCGCAAGGCCCGCCGGGCCTCCACCCCGGCCAGGCTCACCGTCTCCGAGGCGGCCTCCCCGTAGAACTGGCTGCGGTGGGCCAAGAGCGCGGCCTGCCAGACCTCGATATAGGCCGAGACATCCACCAGCAGGCTGGGGGTCGCGGCGTGGTTGCCGGGGTAGAAGAAAAGCCGCTGAACCTTGTGCGGCTGGCCCTCCAGCGCCGCCCGGTGGAGCCCGGCGAAGTGGGCCGCGCTCAGGCTGAGGTGATGGGCCGCCACGTGGTCGGGGTGGCGGTCGGACCCCCAGGGGGCGATCACCACCCCAGGGCGCAGCCTCCGCAAGGCCTGCGCGAGGGCCTGGCGCTGCTCGGGAACATCCGCCAGGCCGCCATCCGGGAGGGCCAGGTTGCCCCGGTAGTCGAGGCCCAAAATTCGGGCGGCCTCCTCGGCCTCGGCCAGCCGTTGCTGCACCGTGCCCTTGGTGCCCAGCTCCCCCTGGGTCAGCTCGAGGATGGCCGTGCTCAAGCCCTCGGCCTTGGCCCGGGCCAGCATCCCCCCGCAACCCAGCTCGGCGTCATCGGGGTGCGGCGCGATCACCAGCAGATCCAGTGCCATAGGAGGGGTTATAAACCGGGGGCTGGGGGAATGCAAGCCAGGGGCTCGAGCCCGCAAACCGGCCGAGTGAGAAAAGCACTGGGGGCATCGCCCATCGGCGGTATGGTGGGAGGTATGATCACGGTTCCCTCCCCCGATCTAACCGCCGGGTTGTCCCAAACCACCTCGCTGATGGACGAGGGGCAAGAGCTCATGCACCGCATGCACGAGCTGGCCGAAGGGCTACGCCAGGTGGCGGCGGGGCTCGGCCAGGGCATTCCCGCCCCGGCAGAAGCCGCCCAGCAGCTCATCCAGGCCGCCCAGGCCTTCGAGGACTGGTGGCGGCGCGCGCAAGGGCTGGTGGGGGGTGAACTCGAGCGGAGCATCCCCCCGGTCATGCAAGCCCTCGAGGGATACCAGCGCAAGCTCGAGATGGAAATCCAGCGCCAGAAGGCCATGGCCGTGCTCGAGCAGGTCGGCAGCCTGAGCTACGGCGGCAAGGACGAGCTCATGCCGCTCTCGGAGATCCAGTTCGAGGCCATCGGGATGCTGCGGGCCCTCAAAGGGGCCGAGCGCCTCGACGACACCGCTTTGGCCCTGGCCGCCGGGAGCCACCCCTACGCCCTGCTGGTGCGGCTGGTCACCAACCCGGAGCTGAGCGACCACGACTGGCAGGAGACCTACCAAGCCGTCAAGCAATCCCTGGGGAACGAACTCGCGGTAGCGGCAGCCCGGGGGAAGCTGCGGCTGGAGTAATCCCAAAGGGGCAGCCCCTTCCCCGCTCTGCGGCGAAGTCGGTGGGGTGGGCCATCAGCCGTCCGAACCCCCAGCCGCTGGGCTTTTCTCCCCCAATCGGCGCTCGGTCCCGGCCTGGAGCCGCTGGATGTTCTGGCGATGGGTGAAGAAGATCAGCCCGGTCAAGAGCGCCAACGTGACGATCTCCCAGACCGGCCGCCCCAGCCCCAAGGCGATCACCACCGAGGCTACCCCCCCGACCATGCTCCCCGCCGAGACGTAGCGGGTCAGGAGCATGGTGGTCACCCCGATGGGCAGGGTCAGTAGGGCCACCAGCGGGTCCAGCACCAGCAGGGTGCCAAAGCTGGTGGCCACCCCTTTGCCGCCCGAAAAGCGCAGCAAGAATGAGTAGTTGTGCCCCAGCACCGCGGCCACCGCTACCAGGCCCGCCGCCAGGCCCTCGAGCCCGGCCAGCCGGGCGATGAGGAGGGCGATCCCCCCCTTGAACACATCAAAAAGGGCCACCACTGCCGCCGGGCCGGGTCCTAGGGTGCGCAACACATTGGTAGCGCCGATATTTCCCGAGCCGACCTTCTGGATGTCCACCCCTCGAGCCCGCGCCACCAACGCCCCCACGGGGATGCTGCCGAACAAGTACGCGAGCAGCACGATGATGACAATCTCCCAGGTCACACCGCAATTCTAACGCCGGAAGATGAGGTCAGAAAGGTCGCTCCGTCGGTACCGATACCAGACCCCCGCCAGAACCCCCAGCGTGAGGCCGCAGGATCTCGACCAGAAGCTGAGCCATCAGCTGCTGGCGGAGGTATAGCTGCGCAGGGCCAGCCGCCAGAAAAGGCGGGCCAAGACAAACACCAACAGGGCGCTGCCCAGGGCGATCCAAAGGGTCCTGGGCTCGAGCCGCCCCAGCGAGGCCTCCGCCGGGACCGTGGTGAGAAAGGCCACCGGGACCACAAAGGTGAAGAAGAAGCGGTAGAGGGCCGGGTAGGCCCCGATGGGGTAGCGCCCCGCCTCCAGGAGGCCGCGCAGCACCTCGGTGGCGTTGTAGATCTTGACGAACCAGATGCTGGTCGAGCCCAGGATGAACCACAGGCTATACAGCAGCAGGCTGGCCACCCCCAGCAACCCCAGCCCCAAGAGGCCATGGGAAAAGCCCATCCCCAAGCGGCTCCCGGCGTAGACCCAGATCCCCAGCCCAAGCAGCAAGTTGGGCAGGCCCCAGGGCGAGAGGAAGCGAGTGGAGAGCCAGAACTGGCTGTCCACCGGCTTCAGCAGCACGAAGTCCAGGGTGCCCCTTTGCACCTGCTCGACGATGCGGTTGAGGTTGGGGCCAAGAAAGGTATTGGAGAACCCCTCGAGGATCGTAAAAGCCCCCAACACCAGCAGGGCCTCATCAAATTTCCAGCCTCCGGGGCGGTAACCCCCTTGGTACAACAGCGAGAGGCTGAAGACGCTTCCGGCCAGCATCGCCAGCGCAGCCACCGCCGCCAGGGCGAAATTCCCCCGGTACTCGAGCTCCGCTGCCAGGGCGCTCCCCCAGAAGCGGCCCAGGAGTTTCCAGTAGCGCATCGCCGACCTCGGGACAGTCTAGGGGGCTAGCCGGGTGATCTTCCAGCCTCCACCCGGCTCGAGGGTGTAGGCCAGCCGGTCGTGGATGCGGCTTTTGCGGCCCTGCCAGAACTCAAAATAGTCCGGCACCAACCGGTAGCCCCCCCAGTGGGGCGGCCTGGGTACTTGCGCGGGGTAACGCTGCTTGGTCTGTTCGATCCACGAGAGCAACGCCTCCCGCGAGGGGATCGGCTCGCTCTGCGGGCTCGCGGCCGAGGCCGCCTGGCTCTCGTAAGGGCGGCTGGCAAAATAGGCATCGGACTCCTCGGGGGAAACCCGTTCCACCCGGCCTTCGATGCGCACCTGACGCTCCAAGGGGGGCCACCAGAAGTTCAGGGCGGCATAGGGGTGGGCCTCGAGTTCCCGCCCCTTGCGGCTATGGTAGTTGGTGTAGAAGACGAAGCCTTCCGAGGAAAACCCCCGCAGCAGCACCACCCGGCTGCTGGGACGCTGACCCTCCCCCACCGTGGAGAGGGTCATGCCGTAGGGTTCGACCAGCCCAGCCGCCAAGGCCGCCTCGAGCCAGGCCGCGAACTGCTGGACGGGATCGGGTGAGACCTGGGATTCGTGCAGCTCTCCCTTGGTGTAGTCGTAGCGCAAGCCTCGCAGATCCATAGTCCAGATTATCCCCCGCCCACCCCCGGGTAGACTGAGCGCGTGGGCATCATCGTGACGGAAAACCTGGCCAAAAGCTATCCGGTCGCCTTCAAAGACCCTGGCCTAGCCGGCACGCTGCGGCATTTCTTGGCGCGCCAGTACAGGCCGATCGAGGCGGTCAAGGGGGTGAGTTTCCACATCGAACCCGGCGAGGTGGTGGGGTTTTTGGGGCCCAACGGGGCGGGCAAGACCACCACCCTCAAGATGCTCGCCGGCCTCATCCACCCCACCGCCGGGCGGGTCGAGGTAGCCGGGCACGTCCCCTTCCGCCGCGAGGTGGCGTTTCTCAAGAAGATCACCCTGGTCATGGGGAACAAGCAGCAGCTGATCTGGGATCTCCCGGCCAGCGACTCCTTCGCCATCAACGGGGCGGTGTACGAGATCCCCGAGGCCGAGCTGAAGGGGCGCATCGGCGAGCTGGCCGAGATGCTGGGGCTGGAGGGCAAGCTGACCCAGCCGGTGCGCAAGCTCTCCCTGGGCGAGCGGATGAAGGCCGAACTCCTGGCCGCCCTGCTGCACCGCCCGCAGGTCCTGTTCCTCGACGAACCCACCCTGGGCCTCGACGTAAACGCCCAGAACGCGGTGCGCCAGTTCTTGCGCGAGTACAACCGCCGCTACGGGGCCACGATTTTGCTCACCAGCCACTACATGGCCGACATCACCGCCCTGGCCGAGCGGGTGCTGATGATCCACCGGGGCTCGCTGGTCTACGATGGCGGCCTGCAAGGGCTGCTGGAGCGCTTCGCCCCCTACCGCGAGGTGCGCCTCGAGCTCGAGCGCCCCGTCCCCCGTGAAGCCCTCGAGCGCCACGGCGAGGTGGCCGAGCTCGAGGACCATCAGGCCCGCCTCCTGCTGCGCCGCGAGGTGCTGGTGGAGGGGGTCGGCAAGCTCCTCCAGGAGTTCCCGGTGGCCGACCTCGAGGTGCGCGAGCCCCCGGTCGAGGAGGTCATCGGGCGCGTCTTCGAGAGCGAGAACCCCGGGCAGGCTGAGCAAAGACCCGGTCTGCGGTAACCTATAAAAAATGGACCGGAAGGCTCTGCTCGAGCGCCTCAAAGGTGAAAGCTTCGACCTGCTGGTCATCGGGGGCGGCGCAAGCGGCGCGGGCGTGGCGTTGGACGCCGCCACCCGGGGGCTCAAGGTGGCCCTGGTCGAGCGGCTGGACTTCTCCGAGGGAACCTCTAGCCGCAGCACCAAGCTCATCCACGGCGGGGTGCGCTACCTCGAGATCGCGGTCAAGACCTTCGACCGCACACAGCTCAACCTGGTGCGCGACGCCCTCCACGAGCGGGCCCTGCTGCTCAAGCTGGCCCCCCACCTGACCCGCCCCTTGTGGCTCCTGACCCCGCTGTACGGGCTGTGGGAGGTGCCCTACTACTGGACCGGGCTCAAGCTCTACGACCTCCTGGCGGGGAACGCCCGGCTCGCGCTGTCGCGCTACCTGAGCCCGCAGGAGACCCTGCGCCGCTTCCCCGCGGTGCGGAGCGAAGGGCTGGTGGGCGCGGTGGCCTACCAGGACGGGCAGTTCGACGACGCGCGGTACAACCTCGAGATCATCCTGACCGCCCTGGAAGAGGGGGCGGTGGCGGTCAACTACGCCGAGGTCACCGGGCTCCTCAAGACCGACGGCAAGCTCGCCGGGGCGGTGGTGCGGGACCGGCTCGGGGGGTGGGAGTTCGAGGTGGGGGCCAAGGTCGTGGTCAACGCCACCGGACCCTTCTCCGACAGCATCCGCCGCCTGGACGACCCCGCCGCGCCGGAGCTGGTGAGGGCCAGTTCGGGGGTTCACATCATCCTCGACAAGAAGTACAGCCCCCCCGATACCGGCCTCCTCATCCCCCACACCGAGGACGGGCGGGTGGTGTTTGTGCTGCCCTGGCTGGGGCAGACCCTGGTCGGCACCACCGACCACCCTGCCGAGCCCACCCCGCACCCCCAGGCCCGCGAGGAGGAGATCGCCTACATCCTGCGGCAGGTCGAGCCCTATCTGGGCCAGATCGCCCGCGAGGAAGTCCGGGCGGCCTGGTCGGGGCTGAGGCCGCTGGTCGCCCGGGCCCAAGCCGCCGACACCGCCAAGCTGGCCCGCGATCACCTGGTAGAGGAGAGCCCCAGCGGGCTCCTCACGCTCACCGGGGGCAAGTGGACCACCTACCGCAAGATGGCCCTGGACTGCGTGAACTATGCGGTGCGAAGGTTCGGCCTACCCGCTGGGCCGAGCCGCACCCACGAGCGGCGGCTGGTCGGGGGGCAGGGCTTCGATCCGAACGGGGCCGAGCGGCTGGGGCAGGAGTATGGCCTCGAGCCCGACATCGCCCAACACCTCCACCGGTCTTACGGCAGCCGGGCGAACCAAGTCGCCGAGATCGGCCAGACCTTCCGGCTGGCCCCCGGTTACCCCTACATCGAGAGCGAGGTGGTCTACGCCGTCCGCCGCGAGCTGGCCCAGACCCCTTTGGACGTGCTGGCCCGGCGCACCCGGCTGGCCTTCCTCGACACCCGAGCCGCCGAGGCCGCCTTGCCCGAGGTGGCCAAGCGGATGGCCAAGGAGCTGGGCTGGAAGGCCGAGACCCGCAAGGCCCGGGAGAGCGAGGCCCAGGAACGCCTGACCGTGGCGATCTAGCATGTGGCGCAAGGCCAAAACCCTGCTCCAGGTCTATTACGCCTACATGCTCGAGTACCGCGCCGAGCTGGTCCTGTGGGCCATCGCCGGGCTCCTCCCGATCATCCTGATGGGGGTCTGGACCCAGGCCGCCCGGGGCGGGGGCTTCGGGCTTACCCCGGACGAGTTCGCCCGCTACTTTCTGATGGTCTTCCTGGTGCGGCAGCTCACGGTGGTGTGGGTGATCTGGGAGTTCGAGCGGGACGTGGTGGAGGGGCGGCTCTCCTTCAAGCTGTTGCGCCCGATTGACCCGGTCTGGGAGCACGTGGCCTCGCACCTCTCCGAGCGGGTGGCCCGCCTTCCTTTCGCGATGCTGCTGCTGGCGGCCTTCTTCGTGCTCTATCCGGGAGCCCTCTGGGTGCCGAGTTGGGACGGCATTTTGCTGGGGCTCCTCGCCACCGCGGCCAGTTTCGCGATGCGCTTCCTGATGCAGTACACCTTGGCCTTGGTGGCCTTTTGGACCGAGCGGGCCAGCAGCCTCGAGGAGCTCTGGTTCATCCTCTACCTCTTCCTCTCCGGGCTGGTAGCCCCGCTCTCGGTCTTCCCCGAGGCGGTGCGGAATCTGGCCATGCTCACCCCCTTCCCCTATCTGGTCTACTTCCCCGCCTCGATCCTGGCCTCTCAGCCGGTGAACCTCGCCCAGGGCTTTTTGGTGCTCTCGGCCTGGGCCTTGTTCTTCTGGTTGCTGAACCGCTGGCTGTGGCGCAAGGGGCTGCGCCAGTTCTCGGGGATGGGGGCCTAGCCCCCGCATCCCTTCCGACGTAGGACGCATGACCTTTGACCTCCCCCAAGGCTGCTACCATAGCCCCATGGCTGGTCTTCCCCGGCTTCTAGCCCCCCTTTTGGCCCTGGTCGGCCTGGCCCTCGCGCAAAGCCCCAAGGGCCTGGTTCTGCCCTTCGCCGGGCCTGGCGGGCAATCCGCGGCCCACGCCCTGGCCGACGGTCTGCGGGCCCCCATGCCCTCCCTCACCGCGATCCTGCTGCCGGATCTACCTTGGCGGGAGGGCTACGACCTCGCCGCAGGGCGCATCGAGAGCCCCGGCGGGGCGCGGCTGGCCCGCGAGGTGAGCGGGGCGGACTGGGTGGTGGTGGGCGAGATGGGCCAAGACGGGTGGGTCACCCTCTACCTCTCCACCCCCCAGGAAAGCCGCCGCGCCCGCTTCAGCCGCCTCGAGCTGGCCCAGCGCTGGCTCGAGCTGAAGCTGGGGCTCCCCCCCCACCCCTTCCCCGGGCTCGACCATAGCCTCGAAGAGACCTACCAGAAGATGAGCCAGGGCGACCTCTCGGGGATCGGGGGCTCGGCCTTGGGCGGGCTGTTCAACTCGGCGCTCGAGACCCGCCAGGGGAAAGCCCCCAGCCCGGACCTGCGGGACAGCCTGCCCAAACCGCTCCTGGACTTCTGGGTGAACCTGGGTCAGCGGCGCTTGCCCCCGGCTTACCAGGCCCTGGCTGATCTCGGCTCGGGGAGGCGCGCCCAAGCCCTCCAGGCCGCCGGCCAACTGGCCGATGGGCTGGCCTATGAACGGCTGGCCGCCCTCCTGATCCAGCGCTCGGTAGGACAAGACACCTGGCGCCAGACCGCCCGCAAGCTGGCCCAGGTAGCCCCCGAGCTTCCCATCGCCTGGGAGGAGGTGAGCTTCGCTGCCTTCGACGAGGGAAAACCCGCCGAGGCCCGCGACGCGCTCCTCAGGGCACAGGCCCTGCTGCCGCAGAACCCGCTGTACTGGACCAACTTGGGCTGGGCCTACTACCTCACCGGGGATTGGGCCCGCTCCATCGGGGCCAGCCGCAAGGCCCTCCAGTCGCAGAGGCCCAGCCCCACCCCGGCCTACAACCTGGGGCTGGTCAAAGCCCTCTACGGCGACTTTCAAGGGGCCAAAGGGGCCTACGACCGAGCCCTGCAGCTCGACCAGGAGGGGGAGTTTGCGGCGGCCCTAGAGGATCTGGCGGCGGCCAAGAACCCGCTCCTGGCCTACTGGCAAGGGTATCTGTCGGAGCGCACCGGCGATTTGGCCCAGGCCCAGGCCTTTTACCAGCGCTTCGCCGAGGCCTACCCCCAGCACCCCCTAGCCCCGGCGGCCCGGCGGGCCAGCCGGATCCGGCTCGAGACCCGCCTTTCCCTGGAAAAGCTCACCCTCCAGCCCAAAGGCCCCGATGCCCGGCCCTTCCGCGCGGGGGAGGTGGTGTTCCCGGTGGTCCGGCTCGAGGGCAAGCCCTACCTCTCCCGCACCCCGCTGGTGACCCGGCTCCTTGGTGAGAACGAGCAGGTGATCGCGGAGAGGAGCAAGGAGATCGCCTTCCGGCCCATGACCACCGAACTGCTCGAGAACGCCCCGGCGGTGGCCTTGCCCCAGGAGGGACGCTACTACCTGGAGGTGCTCTACGCCGACCAGAGGCTCTCCCTGACCGTGATCGCCGGGCCTCCTAGCCTGACCCGCCGCCTCTACGCCGCCGGGTTGCAGATCCGCGACCTGGGCGACGAGCCCCTCCTGAGCGAGAAGGAGATGCTGGGGCCCACGGGGGACCGCATCCTGCTGGAGCGCGCCGCCTTCACCCTGCGCCAGGTGGCCCAGTTTTTGCGCGACCAGGCCAAGGACGACCCTCAGCGGCAAAAGGAAGTGCAGGCGCTGAGCCAGCCCCTCCGCCAAGGCCCCTATGCCGGGCAGACCGTGCTCAACTTGATGGACAAGGCCGAGGAGAAGCTCTTGCGGGCCTTTTTCGAAGCTGCTGCGCAAAAACCTGAGCTGATCGGGGATAGCGACGTGGTCAACGCCTTCGTGGACTGGCTCGTAGGCGGGGAGTGAGCCAAACGCCGGTGGTCCCCGCCCCTTGGGCGCAAATCGGGCCCGGCCATTATAGAAAAGAGGGGGTGTGGGTAGGACGCTATACTGTAAGTGCAGCCATGACCCACCGCAAGGTAGATTCCCTTCGGGGCGCGCCCAAGCGCGTACACCGCAAGGTCTACCGCTTCCGCATGGAACCCACCCGCGAACAGGGTGAGTCGCTGATGCGTATGGCGGGGGCCCGGCGGTGGGTGTGGAACTGGGGGCTGGCCCGGCGCAAGGAGGTCTATGCTGCAACCCGTAGGGGGCTCACCTACCGCCAGCAGGCCGCCGAGCTGACTGGGCTCAAGAAGCAACCTGAGACCGCCTGGCTCAGAGGGGCCGACAGCCAGCTCTTGCAGCAGGCTCTACGGGACCTGGACCGTGCGTTTGTGGCGTTTTTCGAGGGGCGAGCTCGGTTCCCCAAGTTCAAGCGCAAGAAACGGGACGAGCCCCGCTTCCGCATCCCCCAGCGGGTCAGGGTGGAGGGCTCCAGGGTCTACATCCCCAAGGTCGGCTGGGTCAGGGTCCGCCAGAGCCAGCCGGTGGACTGCCCCATCAAAGGGGCCACCTTCAAGCGGGATACCGAAGGGCATTGGTACGTGACCTTGACCGCCGAGTTTGAGATGCCCGACGTTCCCTTGCCCCCGGCAAATCCCGACAGGGTGGTGGGCGTAGACCTCGGCCTGAAGGACTTCGCGGTGCTCTCCGACGGAACCCGCATCGCCCCGCCCAAGTTCTACCGCAAGGCCGAGCGGCGGCTGAGGAGGGCCCAGCGGGAGTTCTCCCGCAAACAGAAGGGGAGCAAGAACCGCGACAAGGCCAAGCGTCGTCTGAACCGGGTACACACCAAGGT
>PSML01000085.1:0-10498 GCA_040290145.1 Meiothermus sp.
TACCTCCTCACCCAGCGCCTGCCGGTGATGATCGCCCTGGCGGTGGGGGTGGGGGCGGTCTCGAGCGTGCTGGGCTACGTGCTCGCCATCCTGCTCGATGCCTCCATCGCCGGGATGATGGCCACGGTGGCGGGGGTTCTCTTCGGGCTGGCCCTCCTGTTCTCTCCCTGGCAAGGGCTGGTGACCCACCGCCGCCAGCGGGAGGAGGTCGCAGCCCGGCTGTTGGTCGCGCACCTGGCCCACCACGACCGCCCGGTGCCCCTCGTTGAAGTCCAGCGAGAGTTCGGTTGGAACCCGCGATTCCTCCGCCAGGTTCAGGAACTCGCCCTGCGAGCGGGCTGGGTAGAGCTCCAGGGAGCCGGGCTGCGGATCGGGGATCGAATTAGGGCACATCCCGGCTGGCGCGGTTCCCAGCGGCATCCACCGCGATCACGGTAGCCCTTTTGGCGGGAACCTCCACAAAGAAGGACACGTCCTTGCCCTTGGGCAGCGAGAGCGGGCTATAGCGCCCGCCGTACTCGAGCGTCACCCGGTCCACCCCGGTGTCGTCGGAAACCCGGCCCGTGATACGGATTCCGGTCTGCACCTGAAAGCTCTCGGTGCGGGTCTCCTGCACGGTCTGGGGGGTGGAGGTGGGGTCGTTGGGATTGGCCGGCTTGGTGACCTCCACCTGCCGGCTGCGGGTCCGCGTCTCGTAGGCTGGCTCGAGGCGTTCGATCTTGATCACCGGCGGCCGGGCGTCGAGCAACAGCGGCAGCTTGAGCGTCTGTCTGAGCCCCGCGGTGTTGGTCGCGCTCAGGGTGAGTTCCACCTGGCCCGACTGCGGAGCCTCGAGGCGGAACTTGAAGCCCACCAGCTTCTTACCCCGCTCATCCGCCGCCAGGAGTTCGCGCTCCCCCTGGGCGCTCGAGACCCGCACGCTCTGCACCCCGCCATCGTCGAGCGCGTAACCCTCTACGCGGACCGAGCGTCCCTGGGCCACCACCCCGCCCTGCGGACTGGTCACCCCCAGTAGGGGGGGGGTGAGGTCTTGGGTGCGGGTGCAGGCGCTGAGGAGCACCAGCAAAAAGAGGGGAGCGAAACGCATCCCCTCTATGTTAACAGCTCGCGGCTACCGGAAAATAACCCCAAAGCGCCCGCCGAAAGCGGGGCCCACCCCCACACCCCCGTACAAACCGATCCCCAGTTGGCTCTCACCATAGACGCTAAAGCCGGCGTTGGCGATGAGGTACTCGAGGCCCAGCAAACCGTGGGCGTCGGCAATGAAGAACGAGACTGCGCCGAAGTACACCGCAGCATTGGCTCCGGCGCCATAGTAGAAGTTCAGGGTGAGGTCTGGGCCGAGCCGCACCGGGGCCTGGCCGAGAATCAGATCAGCCGAAGCGCCAATCCCGAAGACCCCGAAGCCAAACCAAGGAAGCCCTGCGCTCAAACGGAAGTTCCCGGTCTGGTACTGCCCGCCCAACAACACCGGAAACCCGGTATAGACGCCGAGACCAGGGCTCTGGGCCGAAGCCACCGATACCGCCAACGCCACCGCCAAAACCATCAGCAGTCTTTTCATTTGATACCTCCCAAGGAGAGTGTAGCACGAGTTCTGCCTTTTATGCAGGTTTTTGCCCCTACTCCCCTGGGCAGAACCATAACCAGCCCGGCGTTACTCCAGCGTTACTGGCCCCCTTGCCCAGGAAAAAAGCGGCGCGAAGGCGCCGCTGGTGATCTGAGGGCACGGCTTAGGGGAAGTAGACCCGGGGGCCCAGGACGATCCCCAATCCCACGCTCGAGCCCCCACCGGCGAAGCTCACGCCCAATTGCAGCTCGGTGAGGAGCGAGAAGTACCTTTCCAGCGGGAACTCCAATCCGGCAATCCCGCGCAACCCGAAGGAGGTCCCCCCGCCCGCGGTCAGGCTGATCCCACCGCCCAGGTTGACCTTGAGGTTGGAGGCCCGGACCGGGTAGAGCAGGTCGGCGAAGAGGCCAAAGCTGGAACCCCCGCCGGCCGCCAAGATACTGAGGCCTCCCCGCACATCCAGCGGGCCGAGCAGCCTTTCGGCACCTGCCGCCAGATCCAAGCTAAGGCCGAAGCTGGGCACCAGGACGAGCTGACCGCCCAGCGCTTCGCCGAACAACCTGCCCTGCGCCGATGCCACCGAAATCGCCAATACCGCCATTAGGGCAACCCACAGACGTTTCACCTCATCACCTCCAACGGGAGGATAGCATAAGCTCTGGCGCTTGCATCTCAGATTTCTACTGCTTTATTAAGGCAGGCTTAATGGTAGGATATGGTCTTTTGGATTTCAGAGATCGTACGAAGTCGGCGGCCCCCCCCGAGGGGGGCAGATCCAGGGACAACCTCAGCCCCTACGTCGTGTAGAGTGCGTTGATGCGGACGTAATCCTCGGTGAGGTCACAGCCCCAGGCCACGCCCTGTCCGCTTCCCTCGGCCAGATCCACCTCGACGATGACCTCCTCGGCCTTCATGGACTCGCTGGCTCGGTTGCGGTCGAACTCCAGCACCCGCCCCGCATAGAGGGGAATCCCTTGGAGAGCGATCCTCACCCGGTCCACCTCGAAGTGCGCCCCGGATTTGCCGATGGCCATCATCACCCGGCCCCAGTTGGGGTCGTTGCCATAGAGGGCGCTTTTCCACAAGGGGCTGGCCGCTACGCTCAGGGCGGCCTTGCGGGCTTCCTCATCGGAGCGGGCCCCGCTGACCTTCACGGTGAGGAGCTTGGTGGCTCCCTCGCCGTCGCGGGCCAGTTGCCGGGCCAACGAGACGCAGACCTGCTCGACCGCCGGCCAGAACTCCCCAGGGTCTACCTCCCCCGCCGTCCCGCTGGCCAGAAGCACGGCCATGTCGTTGGTGGAGGTGTCGGTGTCTACCGTGACCTGGTTGAAGCTCTGGTCCACCACCGCCTTCCAGCCCCGGCGAAGCTCGGCTTGCGAGATCGCCGCATCGGTGACGACGTAGGCCAGCATGGTCGCCATGTTGGGCTGGATCATCCCGCTGCCCTTGCAGATGCCCACCACCCGGGCCCCGCCGCCGAGCTCAGCCTCGGCCATCTTGGGCACCAGGTCGGTGGTGAGGATGGCCTCCATGAAGGGGTCCACCCGGGGGCCCAGCCGGATCTGCGGCAGCCCCGCCTCGATCTTCTCCACCGGCAAGGGCTGGCCGATCACCCCGGTGGAACCGGTCAGGACAGCCTCGGGGGCGATCCCGAGCTGGGCCGCGGCCAGTTCAGCCATGCGCCGGTCGGTCTCGATCCCGGCCTGCCCGGTCGCGCAGTTGGCGTTGCCCGCGTTGGCCACGATGGCCTGGAGCGGCCCCCCGCCCGCGTGAAGCTGGCGGCCCCGCTGCACACAAGGGGCCGCGGCCCGGTTCAGGGTGCCCACGAAGGCCCAGCTACAGGGGGTTTCTGAGACCAGAATGCCCAGGTCGGGTTTGCCTGAGGGTTTGATCTTAGCCTGGGTAGCCCCGGCGCGGAATCCGATGGGTAACTTCATGATGGTAGCTTAACGCCTTCGCTGGTCGTAGTGGACGTGGCTCCAGACTCGGTTACCGCCGTCTGCTCCTGGGGTTTTAGACCCAGCGCTTGGCGGTAGACCTCGAGGTACTGGGGGAGGATCACATCGGGGTGGAAAAGCTCGACCGCGCGGGCTCTGGCCCGCTCGCCCAGGCGCTGGTGGTGGACCGGCTGGGAGAGGGCCTCGAGGGCCGCCTCGGCCATCCCCTCGATGTCGCCCACCGCCCGCAAGTAGCCGGTCTTCCCCTCTTCGACCACCTCCGGCAGACCGCCCACCCGGCTCGCCACCACCGGCACCCCACAGGCCATCCCCTCCAGCACGGCCAGGCCAAAGGACTCCTGTTCGGAGGGCATCAGCATCAGGTCGGCCAGGCCCAGCACCCGCTCGACCTCAGGAATGAACTCCAGGAACTGCACCCGGCCCATCACCTCGAGCTCCTGGGCCAACTCGAAGCACGCGGGCCGCTCAGGGCCATCCCCCACCATCAAGAGCCGGGCGGGGAGCTTGGCCGCGACCTTGGCAAACACCCGGATGGCGTCCTGGGGCCGCTTGACCGGACGAAAGTTAGAGACGTGGATGAGCAGGGCCTCGTCGGGCTGGGCCAAGCGGGCCCGCAGCAGCGGGTCGTGGAGGGGTTTGAAGCGCTCGGGATCCACCCAGTTGTGCACCACGTGGATGGGGCGGCGGATACCGAAAGCCTTCTGGGTGTGACGGGCCAGGTCGTGTGAGACCGCCGTCACCGCGTCGGAGGCCTCGATGGCGTGGCGGGTGGTGTCCTTGAGGGCGGGCTCGAGGCCCAACAGGGTCACGTCGGTGCCGTGCAGGGTGGTGACCACCTTGAAGCCTCCCCCGCTGATCTCGCGGGCCAGGAGGGCGCTGGTGGCGTGGGGGATGGCGTAGTGGGCGTGCACGATGTGGATCTGGTACTCCTTGGCCAATCGGGTCAGGGTGTTGGCGGCGGTGAGCGTGGAGAGGGAGTTGTCGAAGAGGGGGTATTCCACCGTTCCGATCTGGTGAAACTGCACGCGTTCGCGTCCGATGGCCGCGTCCACCGGAGCCACCCCCAATAGGCGCCCGATCCGGCGGGCCATGCCCCGGAAGAAGCTTTCACTGCGCCAGTCGCGCCCCTGAATCAGGCGGAAGGGTCGCTTGGGCGCCACGATATGGACCTGGTGACCCCCCTTGGCCAGGGCCAGCGCCAGCTCGGTCGCCACCACCCCGGAGCCACCCGCCGAAGCGTGGCACAAGATCGCGATGTTCATCCGTCACCTCCTGGTCCGCCCAAAACGCACAAGAGGGCTTGGCTCTGGGCGAAAATATGCCCCCAAGCTGAGGGCGGACTGAGTTCTAGCGCTCATCGGCTCTCACCGATCCGGATCGGGCCGTATACGGCGGCCCCGAGGATTAAGCCCCCATCTGGTAGCTATGCTCTGCCTCCGTCCCCAGCATCAGGTCGAGGTTCTGCGCCGCCGCCCCCGAGGCCCCTTTGCCCAGGTTGTCGAGGCGGGCCACCAGCAGGGCCTGCTCCCGCTCGAGGTTGGTGTAGACGAAGAGTTCCAGGCGGTTGGTGCCGTTGAGGGCCTGGGGGTCGAGCACGGGGTGGTGGGCGCCGTAGGCCTCGAGGGGCATCACCCGCACGAAGCGCTGAGCGCGGTAGTGCTCGGCCAGCACCGCGTGGAGCTCGGCGGCTCGGACCCTTTTGGGCAAGGCCCACAGGTGAACCGGAACCATCACCAGCATCCCCTGGGCGAAGCGCCCGACCGCCGGGGTGAAGATCGGCGGGTGCGCCAGGCGGGAGTAGCGGGTCATCTCGGGGACGTGTTTGTGGGTCAGCTCGAGGCCATAGGCCCGGTAGTCGCCGGCCAGGCGGTGCTCCCCCCGGCCCTCCATGGCGTCGATGAGCTGCCGCCCCCCACCGGAGTAGCCCGAGATGGCGTTCACCGAGGCGGCAAAATCCTGTGGCAGCAGCCCAGCATCCACCAGGGGCCGCAGCAGCGCGATGGTCCCGGTGGGGTAGCAGCCGGGGTTGGAGACCAGGCGGGCCCGGCGGATCGCTTCGGGCTGGGCTGGGGTTAGCTCCGGAAAACCGTACACCCAGCCCTCGGCTACCCGATGGGCCGAACTGGCGTCGAGGATGCGGGTCTGGGGGTTCTCCACCAGGCCTACCGCCTCTTTGGCGGCCTCGTCGGGCAGGCAGAGGATGGCCAGGTCGGCGGCGTTGAGCAGGCGCTTGCGCTCGGACTGGTCCTTGCGCTTGGCGGGGTCGATGGAGAGGAGCTCGAGGTCTTGGCGGCCCTCGAGCCGGGCCCGGATCTGCAGGCCGGTGGTCCCGGCCTCGCCGTCGATGAAGACCTTGGGCTTGCCCACGCCTTTGAGTGTACCCCTACCCGTATACTCGGAGTATGCCTAGGCCCACCCCGCCGACCCGCACGGGAATGAGCTTCGAGGAGTATCTGGAGTTTGAGAAGACCGCCTCGGAGCGCCATGAGTTTGTGGACGGGCAACTCTTCATGATGGCCGGGGAGAGAGGTCGCCATAACCGCATGGCTGGGCGGATTTACAACAAGGCTTCTGCGCTTACCGAGGGAAGCCCCTGCTCCGTGTACATCAACGGGGTGAAGGTCCGTACCCCGGATGAGATGGGCTACTATCCTGATGTCTTTGCCACCTGCGAAGACGAGGAGAGCGATTTGTACAAACGCTTTCCCTGTTTTATCGTCGAAGTTCTGTCGGAAACCACCGAGGCGGTAGACCGGGGTGAAAAGCTCAGCCATTACCGGCTCATCCCGACCCTGCAAACCTACGTGCTGATCAGCCAAGACGAGGTGCGAGCGGAGGTCTACTCCCGGCTGGACGAACACTCCTGGCGCTATGAGGTGATCGAGTCCGGTGGAATGCTGCGCCTGCCCTGCGTGGGTTTAGAGATAAGGCTCGACGAGATCTACGCAGGGCTCTAGAGCGGGCCCAGCTACCCGGATGAACATCCCCAAGCCTCGAGCCCCGTACGAAGGCGCTGTGGATCTGGCGGTCGTGAGCACCGGTGGTCCCGGCCTCGCCGTCGATGAAGACCTTGGGCTTTCTCATGTTTACCAAGACAGCGCGAGGGGCACCTCGGGAAGAGCCAGGGGAGCTACCGGCTCGGCGGGGTCGTGATCCAAGCGGGACAGGTAACGGCTGCCCTTGGGCTGGCGACAGACCTCGACCCGGTAGGCCTCAGGGTTTACGGTCCAGGCCCTGCCTTGGCGTAGACGGCCAGCTCCTTGCGGTCGTCCTCGAGGGGGGTTACGGCGACCTCGAGCACGAGGTACACGTCCTCAGCCTGGGGGTGTTCATGGCGATCATCGGCCACTCGGATCAGGGCCAGGTCGGGCTGAGGCATGGAGTGCTGGCCCAGACGGAGGGGGTTCTGGGTGCTCACCAGGGCCCTGCCCCGGAAACCCTCGTAGAGCGCGTCCTGAAACTTGCGTACCCGCGTGGCGTGAAGCGGTCCTATGGCCGGCATCTCGTAGACGGCTCCCTCGATGAGTTCATAGCGTTGGTCCGGCGGTAGAAGTCTTCCGGTAGCGACGGGATGGCGTCTGAGGCTCACATACCGCCATGGTCTCAGCCCAGGAGGTGGTACAGCAGCGCCTTCTGGGCGTGCAGGCGGTTCTCGGCCTGGTCGAAGACCCGGCTCTTGGGGTGCAGGGTGGCCTCCTCCACCACCTCCTCGCCGTAGTGGGCGGGCAGGCAGTGCAGGAAGATGCCGTCCGGGGCGATGAGCTCGAGCAGGGCCGGGGTCACCTGGAAGCCGGCGAAGTCCTTGATCTTGCGGCGCTGGCTGGCCTCCTGCTCCTGGCCCATGCTCACCCAGACGTCGGTGTAGAGCACCTGCGCGCCCTCGGCGGCCTCGAGGGGGTCGTGGGTGAGGGTCACGTCGGCCCCTAGCTTGAGGGCTTCCATCAGGATCAGCGCGTTGGGCTCGTAGCCGCGCGGGGTGGCGATGGTGAGCTTAGCCCCGGAGAGCACCGCACACTGGATGTGGGCGTTGGCCAGGTTGTTCCCATCCCCAATGTAGGCCACCCGCAGGCCCCGGGTGTCGGGGAAATGCTCCTCGATGGTCTGGTAGTCGGCCAGCAGCTGCACCGGGTGCAGCAGGTCGGAGAGGCCGTTGATCACGGGCTTGGAGGAGTAGCGGGCCAGCTCCTCGAGGGTCGAGTGCAGGTAGACCCGGGCCATGATCCCCTCCACCCAGCGCTCGAGGTTCAGGGCGATGTCCCGCACCGGCTCGCGCGTGCCCAGGCCGATCTCGGCCCCGGTGAGGTTGACCGCGTGACCGCCGAGGTGGTTCATGGCCACCTCGAAGGTGGTGCGGGTGCGTAAGGAGGGCTTCTCGAAGATCATGGCCAGGGTCTGGCCCTCGAGGGGGCGCTGGCCCTTGAACTCGCCGCGCTTCATGGCGTGGGCGGTGTCCAGCACCGCGCGGTACTCTGGGGGGGAAAGATCGAGGTTGGAGAGAAAGTCGCGCCCTTTCAGGCTCGAGACCGCTTGTTTCGCTTCGACCACGGGAATCCTCCATCGCCTCGCCCAACCGATACCAGCGAGAGCCTGATTATAAGCGCTTGTAGGCCAAGCCGTCTGACTGGTCGGTTCCAGTCCGGCCCGGGATTTTTCAAAGGCAAATACTTCGTTTTGACAATAGTTCATTCTGAAAGTATATTGGGGAGGTGCTGTCTTGGATGGTGCTGGTTCGGATGTGGAAGCTCATGCGGGACCTGCGGGACGAGACCCTGCCGGAGCTCGAGCGCCTGGGGCTCTCCCCCAACGACCCCTGGCTGCTGGCCGAGATCTCCAGGCACCACTACCCCACCGAGGCCGTGCGCCATATGCAGATGCCGGCCCCCACGGTCTCGCAGATGCTCAAGCGGCTCGAGACCCACGGGCTGGTGGTGCGCTCGCTGGACCCCCTCGACCTGCGGCGCTACCGCTTCAGCCTCACCGAGCGGGGAGAGCAGTTGCTGAAGGAGAGCCAGAAGCTGATGATCGCCGCGATGGAGCGCAGGCTCCGCCGCTTCACCCCCGAGCAGCGCCACCAACTTGCCGAGCTTTTGGATGTTCTCACCCAAAGTGACTCCGAGAAAACGGGGAAGGAGTAATCATGGCCGAACCGATCCAGACCAAGGCCCCTGCCGAGGCGGTGCAGAGCAAAGTTCCCCGCGAAACCCGGATGACCCTCATCGGCATCCTGCTGGGGCTGTTCCTGGCCGCCCTCGACCAGACCATCGTCTCGACCGCGCTGCCCAAGATCATCGCCGACCTCAACGGCACCGAGCTATATGCCTGGGTCACCACCGCCTACTTGCTGGCCTCCACGGTCTCGGCCCCCATCTTCGGACGCCTGACCGAGCTCTTCAGCCGCAAGTCCATCCTGCTCATCGCCATCCTGATCTTCTTGGGCGGCTCGGCCCTGTGCGGGCTGAGCCAGAACATGCCCGAGTTGATCCTCTTTCGCGGTCTCCAGGGGATTGGCGGTGGGGCGCTCTTCGCCTTAGCCCTCACCACCATCGCGGTCCTCTTCCCGCCCCGCGAGCGCGGGCGGGTGGGCGGCCTCTTCGGGGCGATTTTCGGGGTCAGCAGCGCGGTCGGGCCCTGGCTGGGGGGCCTCCTCACCGACCATCTCTCCTGGCACTGGGTCTTCTACATCAACATGCCGGTGGGGGCGGTAGCCCTGTGGTTCATCGTGCGGTACATGCCCCGCTTGAAGCCCGACCACCGCGAGACCTTCGACTTCTTGGGGGCGGCTTTGCTCATCGTCTGGACGGTGCCGCTGATGCTGGCCTTCTCGTGGGGGGGCAGCACCTACCCCTGGACCAGCCCCCGCATCCTGGGGCTTTTCGCCCTGAGCGCGGTAGCGCTGGCGCTGTGGATCTGGTCGCAGGCCCGCGAGAAGCACCCGCTCTTCGACCTCTCCATCCTCAAGATCCCCACCTTTAGCATCGCCTCGGCCGCCACCTTCTTCTATGGCCCGGCCTTCCTGGGGGCGGTGGCCTTCTTGCCCCTGTACCTCCAGGTGGTGAAGGGGGTCTCGGCCTCGGCCTCGGGCGTCACCGTGCTTCCCTTGACCTTAGGGGTGGTGCTGGGCGCGACCGGCAGCGGGATCCTCTCCGGACGGATGGGGCGCTACAAGCCCCTGCTCCTCATCGGCACGTTCTGGCTGCTGGCGGTTTTCCTGGCCCTGCACTTCGTGCTGAGCGTGAGCACCCCGCTGTGGCTGGCGGTGGTCTTTTTCTTCCTGCTGGGGCTTGGCCTGGGGCCTTCGCAGTCGCTGTTGCAGATCGCCGCGCAGAACCACATCCCGCCGCAGCGCCTGGGCTCGGCCACAGCGGCCACCCAGCTCATCCGGCAGATCGGCTCGACCATCGGGATCGCCCTGATGGGGACGGTGCTCACCCAAAACCTCAACGCCGAGACCTGCAAGGTCTTCCCCGACAACGCCTCCTGCAAACCGGGTGGGCTGGCCCAGCGGAGCAACGAGGGCGGCACCGGAGCCAACCTGGACGAGCAGTTCAAGAAGCTCGAGGCCCAGATCGTGGCCGCCCTCCGGGGGGACCAGGCCGCCTACGACGAGCTGATGGCGAACCGGGACGTCCCCCAAGACGTCAAGGGCAAGCTGGTCAAGGGGGGGATCCCGGCCCAGTTCAAGGAGCTCGAGGCCAAGGTAGTGGCCGCCCTCCGGGGCGACGAGGGGGCCTACGCCGAGCTCATGAACGACCCCAACGTGCCCGCCGAGCTTAAAAAACGGCTGGTCAAGGGCGGGATCCCGGCCCAGTTCAAGGAGCTGGGAGATCAGGTAGAGGCCGCCCTGCGCGGCGATGTCGCGGCCTACAACCGCCTGATGAGCAACCCCCAGGTCCCGGCGGAGCTCAAGTCCCGGCTGGTCAAGGGGGGGATCCCGGCTCAGTTCCAAAAGCTGGAGCGCCAAGTCGAAGCC
>PSML01000086.1:0-10241 GCA_040290145.1 Meiothermus sp.
CGGGCTTCCCACGCTGGCGGTGGAGGCGGGGGCCAGTCTGGGCTGGGAGCGCTACGCCGATGCGGTGGTGGGGATTGATCACTTCGGGGCCAGCGCCCCCTACCCCGCCGTCTACCACAACCTGGGCTTCCGGCCCGGCACGGTGGCCCGGGCTATGCTGGAGCTTCTGGCCGACTACCGAGGGAGGGGATGAGCTGGAGGCGGAGAGGGGTTTGGTCACGGTGAGGTATGAGACATGAAGGCCCTGATCTTCGATGTGGATGGGGTTATTGCCGATACCGAGCGGCTGGGGCATCGCCTAGCCTTCAACCAAGCCTTTGCCGAGGCGGGCCTGGAGATCGAGTGGGACGAGGAGATGTACGAGCGGCTGCTGTGGGTGACGGGGGGTAAGGAACGTATCGCCTACTACTTGCGACACTGCCCAGAGTGCCCCCAGCTCCTCGATGCCCAGATCGCTCGGCTTCACCGCCGAAAGACCGAGATCTATACCCAGATGGTCGCGGGGGGCCAGATCCCCTTCCGCCCCGGGGTGAGAAGGCTATGGCAAGAAGCCCGTGCTGCTGGACTAAAGCTGGGCATCGCCAGCACCACCGCACCTGAGAATGTGATCGCCCTGCTGCGCCAAGCCGGAGAGGAGGTGCTGGGCTGGTTCGACAGCATTGTAGCGGGAGACATGGTCCCGGACAAAAAGCCAGCTCCGGATGTGTATCTGCAGGTTTTGCGGCACCTGGGCCTCGAGGCCCGGGAGGCCGTGGCCATCGAGGACTCCCAGAATGGCCTCATCGCCGCCCGGCGAGCCGGGATCCCTACCCTGATCACCGCTAGCCACTACACCCGAAGCCAGCGCTTCGAAGGGGCACTGGCGGTGCTGGAGCACCTGGGGGAGCCCGATCTCCCGGCTAAGGTGCTGGCCGGGCCGACAGAAGGCCGGGTGGTGGTTACCCTGGAGCTGCTGCGGGAGTGGTTGGGGCAGGGTGTGGAGGTATAGCCGATGCCCGGGGTGCTCCACACCATCCTCTTCAACACCAACCTGGACGAGGCCGGGGTGCGGGTCCAGCAGCAACTGGGACAGATCCCTGGAGTGAGGGGGTTTACCTTCGGCCAGGCTGTGGAGCCCGGGGCCCGTTATCGCTACTTGCTGCAGGTGCACTTTGCGGACCAGGGGGCGATCTCCCGGTACCGTGAACATCCCCTACACCAAGACTTCGCCAGCCAGGTTTTTCGACCCGTGGCGGTAGACCGCCTGACCACCGATTTTATCCTGCTATGACCGAAACCTACCGTCTCATGCCCCATGGCGAGGCCGAGCCCAGGGCCAAGGCCATCCTGGCCGACGGGTATGGGGAGGCTCTGATCCTGGCTGGGATTGGGGGGGTTTACGCCCTCTACTACCTGTTCGGGCTGAACGGTCTGAGGGCTCCTCACCCCACCCATCTGCCGGACTGGGTGGAGGGACCCCAGGAAAGCCCTGAGAACTTTCGTCCCCCCTACCTGATGGCCCGCTGGCTTGAGGAGAACGGCTACGAGCTCTTCGTCAACGAGTCCAAATAGGAGGGTCATGCCGGCTCGTGAATACGACGAACTGACCTTTGAGGAGGCCCGGCGCTGTGCGGTGCGACATTTGCAGGATGGCTACGGCGACGCTCTGATCTTGCAAGACACGCACGGGTACTGGGGGCTGTACTACTTCTACTGGAGCCAGGGACCCCCGCCCCGGGCTAGGCCGCACTGGATGGAGGGCCCGCGGTCCGATTGGTCCGGATTCCGCGCACCCTACGAGATGAGAGCCTGGCTCGAGCAAAATGGCTACGAGGGATATCAAAACGATTTGGATTAGGAGGTTACGGTGTGGAAGGATCTGGTGGAGTCACACGACCAGATATGGGCGCAGTGGTGGCCGGCCCTGCTCGAGCTCTCCTTTGACGAGGCCTTGCACCCGGTAGGGGGGAGTTTTCCCTCCGTGTATGCCACCACCTTGCACATGGTGGGAGCAGAGTGGGCCTGGCAGGAGCGGATAGAGGGGCGGGAAGGCCACCTCTCTACTTCCCACTGGGCACCGGATCTGCAGACCCTCTTTGGGCGCTATCGGGATCTTTCTCAGCGGCGTCTGGCCTTCCTGGAGCAGGCTGACCTGGGTGCTCCCCTGGACTATCGCTCTACCGATGGGAGGTCATGGAGGACCACGGGGGAGTGGGCTCTGCTCCACCTCCTCCACCACGCCGCGTTTCACCGTGGCCAGCTGGCTACCCAGTTCAGGCTTCTGGGCCGAACCCCCCCCAGCCTGCACCTCATCAACCTGCACCGGGAAGCGGTACCTCTTGAGAAATAGTCCGCATAACCTTTTTCGGGCTGTTGAAAGCGCAATCTACTCGATTACTGCCGCAATCATTGCCTTGGGAACCATCATTCTCCTTGGATTTACCGTAGTGGAGGGAGTCCAGAGTATTTTTAGAGGTCAATACACAGCCGTGGCCAACGGGCTACTGGACCGGGTGCTTCTGGCCCTAATGCTGGCTGAGATTCTCTACACCCTGGTCCAGTTCACCGGGGATAGGATAGATAGGATGAGGTTGGTGGAGCCGTTCCTTGTGATTGGTCTCATCGCAGCAGTGCGGCGTATCTTGATCATTACCGCCGAGTCTGCAGGAAGGTTTTCCCTTTACAATCCCGAGTTTCTGGCCTTTCTATCTGAGCTGGCCCTTCTGAGCTTGATGATACTTTCAATAGCCTGGGCTATCCGACTGGTGCGCCGCTAGGGTCTTCCCTAAGCTACCAGCAGGGCCTTCAGGGCCTCGGCGGCGGGGTTGCCCAGCGGCTGCGGGTAGATCAGCCAGAACAGCCGCCTGAGCTCCATTCCACGAATCCGCAGGGCCCGCAGGTTGCCCACCTTGAGGTTGGGCCGAACCACCACGCTGGAGACGATGCCCACCCCGGCCCCCTCCAGCACCAGGCGCTTGGTTACCTCGTGGTTGTCGGTGTAGAAAACCGGCTTGACCTCGAGCCCGGCCTGCTCCAGGGCACTGCCCAGCACCCGGTAGGTCATGGCTCCTGGTTCGCGTACGATGAGGGGAACCTCGGCTAGCTGCTCGGGCTTGATCTCCTCCCGATTCGCCCAAGGGTGCTCGGGTGTCACGATCACCACCAGCTCATCCTCGTAGAAAAGCTGGCGCGCATAGCCCTCCAGGTGTTCCACCGCCTCCACCACGGCCAACTCGACCTCACCCCGCAAGAGCCTTTGGGTAAGCCGCTCGGAGCTGCCGCTTTCCAGCGTGACCCGGACCTCCGGATGGAGGCGCTTGAACTCGGTAAGGTACCTCGGTAGCACGTAAACCGCCATGGTGGTGGCGGCCCCGATCTCCACCTGCCCGCGCTCGAGCCTGTCTAGAGCCTGTGCTGCCCGCACAAACTCCTCCATGGCCTGCACGGCCCGGCGAGCTTCGGGAAGGAGATCCTGGCCGGTCTTGGTCAGGACCAGCCGGCGCCCCTGGCGCACGAACAGGGCGTGGCCAACGAAGTTCTCCAGGGCCCGCAGGTGCTGGCTGACCCCAGGCTGGGTCATGCTCAAGGCCAAGGCAGCCCGGCCCACGCTACCTTCTTGCACGACGCTCAAAAAGGCCCGGAGGGCCTGAGGGCTGGGGTAGGAGTGACGATCAACCATAAGCATATGTTATCCAATCATACCTGAATATAGGTTGAACTATATCTCACAAGCACCTACCCTTAGGCTAATCCGGAAAGGAGGGGTTAATGATCGCAGTTGAGCGCCCTACCCGTAACCTATCCCTGGATCTGCTGCGCAGCACCGAAGCTGCGGCCTTGGCGGCGGCGCGCTGGGTGGGTCTGGGCAACAAGAACGATGCCGATCAGGCCGCGGTGGATGCCATGCGCTTGCTCCTGGGCACCATCCCCATGCGGGCCCGGGTGGTGATCGGGGAGGGGGAGAAGGACAAGGCTCCCATGCTCTACAACGGGGAGGAACTGGGCTCGGGCGAGGGGCCGGAGGTGGATATCGCGGTAGACCCCATCGAGGGGACCCGGCTGGTGGCCCACGGGCAGCCTGGCGCCATCAGCGTGATCGCTGCGGCGGAGCGGGATGGGCTGTTCAATCCAGGCCCCGCCTTCTATGCCGCCAAGATCGTGGTGGGACCAGAGGCCAAAGAGGCCATCGACCTCACCGCCAGGCCAAAGGATAACCTGCGCGCCATCGCCAAAGCCTTGGATAAGCAGGTGCGCGAGCTTACCGTCTTCGTGCTGGACAAGCCGCGCCACGCCCGGTTGATCGACCAGATCCGCATGGCGGGGGCAAGGGTCAGCCTGCATACCGATGGCGACGTGGCGGGCGCCCTGGCGGCGGTACTGCCTGATACCGGGATTGACGTCCTGATGGGTACCGGCGGTACACCCGAAGGGGTGCTGGCCGCCGTCGCGGTCAAAGCCCTGGGAGGGGGAATGCAGATGCGGCTGGATCCCCAGAGCGAGGAGGAGCACTGGCAGCTTGCCCATCACGGCTATGACCTCAGCCGGGTCTACACCCTGGGCGAACTGTGCCCTGCTGAGGAGACCCACTTCGCCGCCACCGGGATCACCGAGGGGCCGTTCCTGCAGGGGGTGCGCTACCGCCACCAAACCGCCATCACCCATAGCCTGGTGATCCGGGGGCACACCCGCACCCTGCGCTACATCGAGTCCCATCATCAGCTAGACAAGCTGCGTGCCCTGAGCGGCGACTTGTACTAAGGAGGAAACCGTGGTTGAGAGCAAGCAAGCCAAATACAAAAAGGGTGGCGTGGTCGAGTACCGCGAGATGGGCTACTGGCAGCCCGACTACGAGCCCAAAGATACCGATACCCTGGCCCTGTTTCGCATCACCCCGCAGCCGGGGGTGGAACCCGAGGAGGCCGCCGCGGCGGTGGCCGGAGAGTCCAGCACGGCCACCTGGACGGTGGTCTGGACCGACCGCCTGACCACCCTCGAGCGCTACCAGGCCAAGGCCTTCCGGGTGGAGCCGGTGCCCGGTAACCCCGAGCAGTACTTCGCCCACATCGCCTATGACCTGGCCCTCTTCGAGGAAGGCTCGATCCCCAACATGACCTCCTCCATCATCGGCAACGTCTTTGGCTTCAAAGCCCTCAAGGCCTTGCGACTGGAGGATCTGCGGGTGCCGGTGGCCTACCTCAAAACCTTTCTGGGGGCCCCCCATGGCATCCCGGTGGAGCGCGACCTCTTGAACAAGTATGGCCGTCCCATCTTGGGGGCTACCGTAAAGCCCAAGCTGGGCCTCTCTGGGCGCAACTACGGTCGGGTGGTCTACGAGGCCCTGACGGGGGGTCTGGACTTCACCAAGGACGACGAGAACATCAACTCCCAGCCCTTCATGCGCTGGCGCGACCGCTTCAACTACGCCCAGGAAGCGGTCATGAGGGCCGAGCAGATGTCAGGCGAGCGCAAGGGGCACTACATGAACGTGACCGCTGCGGATATGGAGCAGGTCTACGAGCGGCTCGAGTTCGCCAAGGAGATCGGTTCGGTGATCGTGATGGTGGACCTGACCATGGGCTATACCGCGCTCCAGTCGGTCTCCAAGTGGTGCCATAAGAACGGGATGATCCTCCACCTGCACCGGGCTTCCCATGCCACCTTCACCCGCCAGAAGAACCACGGGATCAGCTTCCGGGTGCTGGCCAAGTGGATGCGCATGCTGGGAGTGGATCATATCCATGCCGGGACCGCGGTGGGCAAGCTCGAGGGCGACCCCAACCTGGTCCGCGGCTACTACGACATCCTGCGCGAGCAGCACGTCTACCCCGACCCAGTGAAGGGTATCTTCTTCGAGCAGGACTGGGCCTATCTGCCGGCGGTGATGCCGGTGGCCTCGGGGGGGATCCACGCCGGGCAGATGCACCAGCTCCTTACCCTTTTCGGCGACGACGTGGTGCTGCAGTTTGGCGGGGGGACCATCGGCCACCCCATGGGCATCGCCGCCGGAGCCACGGCCAACCGGGTGGCCCTGGAGGCCATGGTTCAGGCTCGCAACGAGGGGCGGGACATCCTGGCGGAAGGCCCGGAGATCCTTAAGAAAGCCGCCCAGCATTCCCCGGCTCTGGCCGCGGCCTTGGAGCTGTGGAAGGACGTGACCTTCGACTACACCTCCACCGACACCGCCGATGTGCTGCCCACCCCTACCCTCTAGGAGGCCTGCTATGCGGATCCACCAGGGAACCTTCTCTTTTTTACCCGACCTCACCGACGAAGAGATCGAGCGTCAGATCGCCTATATCCGGCAAAACGGCTGGGCCGTCTCCATCGAATACAGCGACGACCCCCACCCCTACAACACCTTTTGGCACATGTGGGGCCTGCCGATGTTCGACCTCGAGGACGCTGCGGGGGCCATGTACGAGTTCAGAAAGTGCCGCGAGGCTTTTCCCAAGCACTACATCAAGATCAACGGGTTCGACCCCAGCCCGATGTGGCAAGCCCAGCGGGTGAGCTTCATCGCCCACCGGCCTACCCAGGACGACCCCGGCTTCCGCCTGCGCCGGCTGGTCTGGTCGGATGGGCGGGTGCAGAAGTACGGCCTCGAGCCCTACGTCGAGGACCGGCCCGCGGGCGAGCGCTACTAAAGGAGACGCCATGAACCCAACCCTGGAGAGCGCAAACCTGCACACCCTGCTGCAGCAGACCGGGGTGCCAGAGGTGCTCGAGCGCCTGGACCAGGAACTCATCGGGCTGGCCCCGGTCAAGGGCCGTATCCGCGAGATCGCTGCTTACTTGGTGGTGGACCGCTTGCGGCGCGATCTGGGGTTGGTGGCAAGTCGACCGGTGCTGCACATGGCCTTCACCGGCAACCCCGGCACCGGAAAAACCACCGTGGCCCTTCGTATGGCCACCATCCTGCACCGGCTGGGATACATTCGGCGCGATCACCTGGTGGTGGCTTCGCGCGACGATCTGGTGGGCCAGTACATCGGGCATACCGCTCCCAAGACCAAGGAGGTTCTGAAGCGGGCTATGGGTGGGGTGCTCTTCATCGACGAAGCCTACAGCCTCTACCGCTCGGAGAACGAGCGGGACTACGGCCAGGAGACTATCGAGATCCTGCTTCAGGTCATGGAGAATCAGCGCGAGGATCTGGTGGTGATCCTGGCCGGTTACCGGGACAAGATGGAGCAGTTCTTCACCCTTAACCCCGGCATGCGCTCGCGCATTGCCCACCACATCACCTTCCCGGACTACACCCAAGAGGAGCTGGTGCAGATCGGCCTCCTTATGGTCGGCGAGCAGAACTATTACCTCGACCCCGCCGCAACCCAGGCCTTCGCCGAGTACGTGGCCTGCCGGATGAGGCTCCCCAACTTCGCCAACGCCCGCAGCATCCGTAACGCCATCGACCGCTTCAAGCTGCGCCAGGCCCACCGCCTGTTTGAGCGTGGAGGCCAGGTAAGCGCCGACGACCTGCGCCGCATCGCCGAGGAGGACATCCGTGGGAGCCAGGTATTCGCCGAGTGCGAGGAGATGAGGAAAGGAGAGGACCATGCCCCATAGACCCTTCATGCTTGGGCTTGCGGGGGATTCCGGAGCCGGCAAGACCACCATCAGCGCAGGTATCGCCCGCCTGATGGGCCAGGAGCGCACCACCAACATCTGCGTGGACGACTACCACAAGTACGACCGCAAACAGCGGGCTGAGCGGAACATCACCCCCCTCAACCCGGCCTGCAACCACATGGACATCTTGGAGCAGCACGTGCGATTGCTGGCCATGGGAGAGCCCATCCTAAAACCCATCTACAACCACTCCACCGGCACCTTCGACCCCCCCGTTTACGTGCCGCCCCCGCGGGCGGTCAGCGACGGCAGTCGGATGATCCCCAGAGTGGTGGTGCTGGAAGGGCTTCTGACCCTCTTCAGCCCGGCCATGCGCGAACGCTACCACCTCAAGGTCTACGTTGACCCAGAGGAGGAGCTGAGGCGGGAATGGAAGATCAAGCGGGACGTGGCCAAGCGCGGCTACACCCCTGAGCAGGTGGTGGCCGATATCGAACGGCGCATGCCCGACTCCCAGGCCTATATCTGGCCGCAGAAGGAGCACGCCGACATCGTTTTGCGCTTTTACCGTCCCCCGGGCTACGATCCCGAGCAGCCCGGCACCCTCTCGGTGCGCATCACCCTCAAGCGCAGCCTGCCCCGGCTGGACCTGACCGAGGTGCTGCACTCGGCCTATGAGGACGAACCCTCGGTCATTCGCCTCGAGGCCCGCAAAGAGGCCGACATTCTGGATATCTCGGGGGGTATGGAGCCGGAGCGTGCAGCGGTCTTTGAGCGCCTGATCTGGGAGCAGCTGGGCCCCCACGCGGAGCACTTCAACCCCGAGTTGATCGGCACTTTCTGGGATAAGGGTGGCCACAGCTATCCCCTGGCCCTGACCCAGCTGGTCATCGCCTATTACCTGGTGCACATGCGCGAGCAGGCTGTGCAACGGGGGATGCTTTCCTATGCCTGAACCCCGCATCGCTCCCTCCATCCTTACCGCCGACCTCACCCGACTGGGCGAGCAGATCCGCGAGGCAGAGCAGGCCGGGGTGGACTGGATTCACCTGGACGTGATGGATGGTCGTTTCGTCCCCAACCTGACCTTTGGCCCGCGGGTGGTCGAGGCCATCCGCCAGGTGACTCGGCTCCCCCTGGACGTGCACCTGATGATTGCCGATCCCGAGCGATACCTGGAGGACTTTGCCCGCGCCGGGGCTGACCTCATCACCTTCCACGCCGAGGCCACCCCCCACGTTCACCGAGCCCTGGAACGGATCAAGGAGCTGGGCAAGCGCGCAGGCCTGGCCCTCAACCCCGGCACGCCGTTGGAGTTCTTGCTAACCCTGCTGCCTGAGCTCGACCTGGCCCTTTTGATGAGCGTGAACCCAGGCTTTGGCGGACAGCGCTATATCCCCGCCACCACCGCCCGGATCAGGCGCCTGGCCGGCCTCAAGGCCCATCTCAACCCGGACTGTCTTTTGCAAGTAGACGGGGGGATCAAGCCCGAAAACATCGCCGAGGTGGTGCGGGCTGGGGCGGATGTGGTGGTGGTGGGCAGCGCCCTGTACAACCGGCTGCCCGTGGCGGAGAATCTGGCCCGCCTGAAAGGAGAGCTGCATGCCGCTGGTTACCGGTAAAGAGGTGTTGGACCAGGCCCGCAGGGAGGGGTACGCGGTACCCAGCTTTAACACCAACAACCTCGAGACCACCCAGGCCATCCTGGAGACCGCTGAGGAGGTGGGAGCCCCGGTTTTCATCCAGGTCTCCGACGGGGCCCGAAAGTACGCGGGGTTGGAAAATCTGGCCAATCTGGTGCGGGACATGTCCAGCCGGGTGAGCGTTCCAGTGGTGCTGCATTTGGATCACGGGGCGCACTACGCGATGGTGCTGCAAGCCTTACGGGCTGGGTTTACCAGCGTGATGATCGACGCCTCCCACCATCCCTTCGAGGAAAACGTGGCCGAGACGCGGAAGTGTGCAGAGGCTGCCCATGCCGTAGGGGTGAGCGTGGAGGCCGAGTTAGGGCGCCTCCAGGGCATTGAGGACAACATTCAAGTATCCGCCGCTGAGGCCTTTCTGACGGATCCGGAAGAGGCCGAGCGCTTTGTGGAGCGCACCGGCATCGACTACCTGGCCGTCGCTATCGGCACCAGCCACGGGGCCTACAAGGGCAAGGGACGCCCTTACATCGACCATGCCCGGCTCCAGCAGATCGCCCAGCGGGTATCCCTGCCCTTGGTGCTGCATGGCTCCTCAGGGGTTCCCCAGTGGCTCAAAGACAAGATGAGGGCTACTGGGGCGGATCTGGGGGATCCCACCGGGATCCACGACGAGGATGTGCGTAAAGCCATCCCCAACGGGATTGCCAAGATCAACATCGACACCGATCTGCGCCTGGCCATGAGCGCAGGGATGCGGGAGGTGGTGGTCGGTAACCCCAAGGAGTTTGATCCCAGGAAGATCATCGGCAGGGGCCGGGACTACCTCAAGCAGGTGGTGCGGGAAAAGTTCGAGCTGATGGGTACCGCAGGCCGGGCTCGAGCGCCTTACCCGCTTCCGCTGCGCCGCGAAAAGGGCACCCCCGGACCCTGAGGTGGCTATGGGCCAGCCCCCGTCCCGGCGTCTGCGGGTTGACCTCACCCCCCGCGAAGAACTCTCGTTTTCGGACGTGGTGCTGGTGGTGGACGTGATCCGGGCCACCACCACCA
>PSML01000004.1:0-61968 GCA_040290145.1 Meiothermus sp.
GGTTGCTGTAGGCTAGCCGGTACACCGGCCATCCCTGAGCCGCGTTCCACCCGGCGAGCACCGCGTAGCTGTGCTGGCCGATGGGGTCGGCCCCCTGGAAGTACACCCCAGCCCCGCCCAACAGCGGGTAGGGCAGCCAGAAGTGGGGAGCCAGCCGGGCCAAGGCCTTGTAGGGCTGCGCCGGGAGGGGCTCGGCGGGAGTTTCCGCGACGGGCAAGGGCTGGCTGCGGCGCTCGATGGGCTTCCAGGTGGCGGGTTCGTAAGGCATCCGGTAGAGGTCGTAGCCCTCCGAGCCGTAACCGACGAACACCAAGCTCGCCCCTTGCACCACCGGAAAGAAGGCCCCCGTAAGCGCGTTGCCCACCTGGAAGAACTGCCCATCGGCGAGCCGGTAGGCATAGAGGTTATAGACCCGTCCGGGGTCGGAGCTGAAGAGGATGTACCGGCCATCCGGGCTCCAGCTCGGGTCGGCGTCCTGATGGCGGTCCTGGGTGAGCCGAGTGAGCTGGAGACCATCCAACTCGAGCCGATAGAGGTTCTGCGAACCGTCCTCGCCCTGCAACACCAGCGCCAGGTTTTTCCCATCGGGCGAGACCGCCATCGAGTGGATGGACGCCCCTGCCGGGGCCTCGGCCCACTTGGGGCGGGCCAAGTCTACAATCTCCTGGGGCTTTGCATCGGGCCCCAAGACCTCGAGCCGGGATGAGCCGTCGGGGTTGTTGGCGGCGTAGAAGATGCGCCCGTCCGGGGCGTAGGCGGCGGCATAAGCGCGTTCACCCTGGGTCAGCCGGGTCTCGCCCGACTTCAGGTCGTAGCGGAAGAGGTCCCGCTGTCCCGAGGCCAGGAGCTTGCTGTAGACCAGCGAGCCACCGTCGGGCGACCAGGTCGGCGAAGCCACCGACCCGCCCGAGACCAGCTCGCGGTCGCCCCCTTCGGTGAGCAGGCGCAACCCCGAGCGCATCGGGCTGGAGTGGACGTAGGCGATCCCGCCGGGCCCCACGGTCGGGAACTCGGTGTAGTAGCCCCAACGGGTTATGGGCTGAGCCTCGGTGAGCCCGGCTTGGCGAATGGCCCCGATCTCCGGAGCAAACTGCTGCCGAAGCCAGGCGGTGAAGTCGGCATAAATAGCCTCCAGACCCTTCCCAGTCAGGGTATACAGGGCCTCTTCCAGATCACCGCCCGCGCTGAGGCCATCGGAGAGGTGGCGCACCGTATGCGGGCCGTAGGTGGCCTCGAGGTAGTAGAGCAACCAGGAGGTATAGCTGTACACCAACAAACCTGGAGCAGGCCAGGCCCGGCGAGAGTAGATCTGGGTGGTCTGGTCGAGGGGGGGAAACTGACCGTCCAGCACCATCTGCCGCAGCATCATGCGGGTGCGGGCGTCATTGACGCGGGATTCGCCTTGGGTCTTGAACTTCTCGTACACCGCCAAGCCCTCGGTAAACGATTGGGGCTTGGCCGCGTTGGGGGCCACGATCCGACCAAAGGTGCGGCGCAGCGCGGCGAAAGGCCCCCGGGCTTGGGTCAGGTCCACCATGTGCACCAGCTCGTGAACGATGACCATGCGCAACCAGCCCAGCCGCATGTTGAAATCGTCGGAGCCGCGAAAGCGCGAGGTGTAGATGACCAGGCGGTTCCCCACCGGGTCGGCGAAGCCGTTGGAGAAGTCGGGACCCTCCTCGAGCACCAGGTCAAGCTTGGGCGGGGCCTCCCCGAACTGCTCGAGGAGCGCGGTGTAAGCCTCCTCGGCGAGAACCGCTGCCCGCTGCGCGAGCGCCTCGAGCCCTGCCACAAAATGCACGCGGAAGTGGGCGGTCTCGAGGGTCATCCAGCCCCGGCGGGGGTCGGGGCCATCGGGCTGAGCCATTCCAAACGCCAACACAACGCAGGCCAGAACCAGGCCGAGTTTGAACCGCATGGATACCAGTCTATTACGCTGTAGCCCCTTCCACCGCGCAGAACCCCGCCTCTACCTCGAAGGCCGCCCTCCCCTCCTCGAGGCGCAGCGCTCGAGCTCGCAAGCTCAGATCAGCCTCCAGCCCGAGCCGGGTTTGGATGGCCTGGCGGAGCTGGGGGTGGCTCAAGACCCTATGCCCGAGCGGCTCCAGGTGCAGTTGCAACCGCATCCCCTGCCCCAACGTAACCAAGCCGGGAAGCTGGGCGTTGGCCCGCGACGCGGCCACCTCCAGCAATTTCCCCTTGGCCAGGTTGGCCAGCCGCGCCCCGACGAAGCCGGACAGGCGGAGTTCCTCGAGCTCCAGATCCAGGGTCTGGGTACTGGGTCGAAACTCCAGGAGCCTCAGCCGCAGATCGGCAGAGGGCCCGCTGGCAAAGGCCACCGCGAGCTGACACCAGCCTGGGCCCAGACGGCACACCTTGACCTCGCCGCCCCGCAAGCGGCCCAGCGAGACCCGCAGCCCAGGGATCTGGAGGGGAACGTCCAGCGTGGATAAGCGATGGGCCAGAAGCTGGGCCAGGAGTCCTTGGGTGAGCTCGAGTTGGAGGGCGGCCAAAACATGCACGGCAGGCCCAGTCTAACCGACCCTGGCGACTATCCCTCGAGCTTTGAGGCGGCCTGGCGCCCGCGCAAATCCTGGGCTACCAGCTCGGCCACGTCGAGCACCTGCGGGGCCTGGCCCTCCGGTTCCTGGGCGGTCTCCACGTTCATCATGGCCATGCAGAAGGGGCAGCCGGTGGCGATGGTGGTGGCCCCGGTGGCCTTGAGTTCGCGGTAGCGGTTGCTCGAGACCCGCTCGGCTCCAGGTTCCTCCTCTTTCCAGAACTGAGCCCCGCCAGCCCCACAGCAGAAGCTGTTCTTGCCGTGGCGGGGAGGCTCGGAAAGCTCGAGGCCCAAGGCCTGGATGACCGCACGGGGCTCCGCCAGGATGCCGTTGTGGCGGCCCAGGTAGCAGGGGTCGTGGAAGGTCACCTTGCCGTCCGAGAGGCCCACCACGATCTTCTTCTGCGCCACCAGCTCGGCGATGAAGTCGGTGTGGTGCCGCACGGTATAGGTTCCGCCGAAGTCCTTGTACTCGTTGGCCAGGGTATGGAAGCAGTGCGGGCAGGTGGTGACGATGGTCTTGGGCTTTGCTTCCATCACCGCGTTCAGGGTCGCCACGTTCTCCTCGGCGAGTTGGGCAAAGAGGTACTCGTTCCCGGCCCGCCGGGCGGCGTCCCCGGTGCACCTCTCCCGCTTCCCCAGGATGGCCCAGGAGACCCCGCTGGCCTGCAGGATCTCGGCCATGCTGCGGGCGATCCTCTGGGCGCGGGGGTCGTAGCTGGGGGCACAGCCCACCCAGTAGAGCACCTCGGCCTGGGGGTTTTGTTCGGTGGTGGGCACCTCGAAGGGCAGCCCTTCCGTCCAGGCTACGCGCTTGTCCTGGCCGAGGTTCCAGGGGTTGCCGTTGCGCTCCATCCCCCGGAAGGCGTTGTTCAGTTGGGGGGGAAACTCGCCCTGCATCATCACCCGCTCGCGGCGCATGTCCACGATGTGCAGCATCTGCTCGTTGCCCACCGGGCAGACCTCGATGCAGGCGTTGCAGGTGGTGCAGGCCCAGATGCTCTCCTCGTTGGTGGCGAAATCCAGGAGCGGGCGGGGGCTCTCCCCCCCGGCGGCGAAGGCCGGCAAGATCTGGTTGAGTTCGTAGCGCTCGGAGATGAGCAAAGCCGCCGGAGAGAGGGCCTTGCCGGTGGTGTAGGCCGGGCAGACCTCCTGACAGCGGTTGCACTGGATGCACGAGTACGCATCGAGGAGGCGGGGCCAGGAGAAATCCTCGAGCTTGGCCACCCCCAAGCCGGTCTCCTCGGCCTTCTCGAAGTCCAACGGGAGCAAAGCCCCCGGCTTCTCCTTCTTGAAGGCGATGTTGAGCGGGGCCAGGAAGAGGTGGATGTGCTTGGAACGGGCAAAGTAGGGCAGAAAGAGCAGGATCGAACCCAAGGCACCCCACCAGAAGAGGTGCAAGGCGAAGGTGATCTCCTCCGCCGTGAGGAGTCCCATGGCCCCGCCGATGGCCGAAGCCACCGGCTGGAAGGGGTCGGGGCCTAACTCGGCGGCCTGGGCGGACTTGTGCAGGAGCCTCGAGCCCACGTGGAAGAGGATGAAGCTGCCCACGATCAGCGAATCGCGGCGGATCCCGGCGGCGGCCTTCTCGTGCAGGGGGGTTTTGGGGTTCCAGGTGAAGTCGGCGGGCCGGACCACAAAGCGGCGCAGCAGCAGGCCCACCATCCCCGCCAGAATCAGCGCGGTGAGGATATCCCCGACCAGGTTGACCCCGTTCCAGAGGCCTCCCCGCAACATCACCGGAAAGTACCCCTCCACCGCGTCGAGCAGGTTCAGCAGCAGATAGAAGACGAAGCCGTAGAAAACAAAGGCATGCAGGAGCGAGACCCAGGGGCGTTTTTTGAACACGGTCTGCTGGGTCAGGGCCACCCACAACCCCTTGCCCAGCCGGGCCGGCAGGTGATCAAAGCGGTTCTCGGGCTTTCCTCGGGCAATCGCTCGGTAAACCCGGTAGAAGGCCACCCCCCCCGCGTAGAGGGCGGCTATGGCCAAGATCAGAAAGAGGATTTTTTCGATTGGGCTCAGCATTGTCTCTCCCAAGGTGGGTAAATCTTGTACTGGGTATAAGTCTATCCCTTTGGCCGGTCCCCCGCAAGACAAAAATTCCCACCCGGCGGAAGCCCACCCCGCACTGTACAATGCGGGCTTAGGATGAGCACCTACACCTTGGCTTGGACGCTGCTGCTGCTGTTCGGTGGGATCAACCTGGGCATGGCCTGGTTTTTCTTGCGACCGCGCAACCGCCTGAACCTGATGTGGATCCCGGGTGGAGCGGTGGCGCTGAGCTATCTGCTGTTTGCCCTCTTCCCCGGCGCCCTCACCCTGCTGGCCTTCCCGATCCTACAAACCCTGGCTTTTCAGGCCCTTTTGCGCATGATCGCTCCGCGCAAATAGCCTTCGCGACTCGGTTGGGGGAAGTAGCGAGGGTCCCGCCATGGGTTGGCCGACCGCTCAGCGCGGCTGGGCCAGCACCACCGCCCAGGCCCCACCCAGGCTGGAGAACCCCACCCCCAGCTCGCGGTAGTGGGGGTTCATGATGGCCCGGCAGTGCACCGGCGAGCGCAACCACCAGCGCACAGCCTTGCGGGGGTCGTTGCCGTAACCCTTGAAGATGATCTCCGACATACGCAGATAGCGATAGCCGACCCGGATCACCCGGGCACGGGGCCCCACCCCCTGGTAGTAGTGGGACAAGAACCGCTGCTGCCCCATGTTGTTGGCGTGATGCTGCGCGGCGATGGCCAGCGCACGGCTGTAGCGAAGGGCCGGTAGGCCACCCCCCGCACAGCGCACCCCCTGGGCGCGGGCCTCGTTGATGAGGGCCAGCATCCGCCCCTCGAGCCCCTGGCGCTGGGCCAGAGCCGGAATTAGGCCTAAACCCAGCCAGACCAAACCCAACATGAGGTGTCTCATGGCTCCCCGGAACGCTAAGGATACTAACCGCCCGACCCCACCCAGATCAAGCGTCAGACCACCAGGAAGCTGATCCAGGCGAAGATGGCCCCGATGATGGCCCCCACCGTGACCTCCAGGTAGGTATGGCCCAGCAGTTCCTTTAGGGGTTCGGGCTGGGGGCCTTGTTTACGCAGTTCCTGAAGCTCCTCGACCAGGTCGTTGAGGAGCTGGGCGTGCATCCCGGCGGCCCGGCGGATGCCGGTGGCGTCGTACATCACGATGAAGGCCAGCACCGCGGCGATGGCGAAGTAAGCACTCCCCCAACCCTCGGTGATCCCCACCCCGGTAGCCAGGGCCGAGACGGTAGCGGCATGGGAGGAGGGCATTCCCCCCGTCTCTACGAAGCGCTCCCACTGCCACTCCCGCTCGACCGCGTAGTAGATGAGAAGCTTCAGCACCTGGGCGAAGAAGCTCGCCAGGACCGCTGTCCACAAGACTTGGTTGGAGAGGAGCTCAGCCATAGGGCGTCTACGGATACCGCCTAGATTGTACCGGCCAGCCCCAGCGCTCGAGGTAAGGGAGCACGGGCTACCAACCCACCCCTAAGGCCGCGTTCCCCGGCGGCGCACCGCGGCCCTAACGGTGTTGGCGAGAAGCATCGCCACCGTCATGGGGCCCACCCCACCGGGAACCGGGGTCAGGGCCGAGGCCACCTCGGCCACGCCGGGGGCGCAGTCCCCCACCAGGATGTCCCGGCCCGCCTCGTTCTGACCCACCCGGTTCACACTCACGTCCACCACCACCGCACCCGGGCACACCATCTCGGGGGTGATGAACCCGGCCCGCCCCACCGCCGTCACCAGGATCTGGGCCCGGCGGATCACTGCCGGGAGGTCTTGGGTCTTGGAATGGGCCAAGGTCACGGTGGCGTTCTCGCGCAGCATCATCGCGGCCAGCGGCTTGCCCACCAGGTTCGAGCGGTTGACGATCACCACCTCTTTCCCGCTGACGGAGACCCCGTAGTGCCGCAGCAAACGCATGATCCCGGCCGGGGTGCAGGACTCGAGCGCCTCCAGGCCCATCCACAGCCGCCCAGCGTTGGTGGGGGTCAGACCGTCCACGTCCTTATGGGGGTCGATGGTCTCGAGCACCCGGTTGAAGTTCACCTGCTGGGGGGTGGGGGACTGCACCAGGATGCCGTCCACCTCGGGGTCGGCGTTGAGCTGGCGGATGTGCTCGAGCAGTTTTGCCTCGGTCATGCCCTCGGGGAACACGTCTACTTGGCTGCTGAGGCCCAGCCGCTTGGCCTGCCGGTCCTTGAGCCGCACGTAGGAGACCGAGGCCGGGTCCTCCCCCAGCCGCACCACCCTTAGGTGCGGCACGTAGGGCAGCTTTTCCAGTTGGGCCCGTAGCTCAGCGTACACCGCCTCGGCTACCGGGGGGCCAGCGAGTTCGAGCATGGTTCACCTCGACAAGCGGATGGCGGCCTTACCTCTCCCTCTCCACCGCCTGGATCTCCCCGCTCTCGATCCGCTTGAGCAGACGCCCCAGCACCCCGTTGACGAAGCGGCCGGAGTCCTCGCCGCCGTAGCGCTTGGCGATCTTGACCGCCACCTCGATGAGGGGAGCGTAGGGGGTGGGCTCGAAGAGCATCTCGTAGGCGGCCAGACGGAGCACCGCCAAGTCGGTCTTGGCCATCTGCCCGAAGCTCCAGCCCTGGATGGTGCTGCTTAGCACCTGGTCGATCTGGGCCTCGCGCTGCTGATAGCCCTCGAGCAATCTTCGGGCGAACTCGAGCCCTCCCTGGTCGAGGGGGTCATCGTAGCCGCTGGACTCCTCGGGCTCGTGGTTCTGGCTGATGTGCTCCCAAGCCTCCTGCAGGCTCACCCCGCCCACGGCGTGCTCGAAGAGCACCTTGAAGGCCAGCTCGCGAGCCTTACGGCGCATGATGGCCTCCGGCCATGCCAAACGCTAAGCGCCCAACGCCCAACGCCTTATCCAGGTATCTATCCGGTTCAGTCTGGCGTGTGGCGTATTGCGTATTGCGTATTGCGTTAAGCAGCATTGGGCTCCTTGTACTCCACCGCCACCACGGTCACGTTCACCGCCCGGACCTTGAGCCCGGTGCTCGCGGTGAGGGTCTCGGTAACGCAGCGCTGGGCCTGTTTGGCCAGGTCGGGGATGGGTTGGCCATAGTCCACGCAGACCATCAAGTCCACGGATAGGTTTTCCCCCTCGCGCTCCACCCGTACTGGCCTCGCTCGCCGCCCGGGGATCAGATCACCCACCCCACGGGCTCCAGGTTGTACCAACCGGATGCCCCCCTGGCCCTCGAGGGCCAGGGTGACCAAGCCGACCAATGCGTTTTCGCTCAAGTCGTAGTCCACCATGAACCCAGTCTACAGCCCGAAGGACCGGCAGCGTTGGCGGTAAGAACAGGCTCCCTCTCAGTAAGGCAACGGCCAGGTACGGAAGTAATCCCGGATGCGGCCCCAAAGCCCCACCAGACCGCGGGGCTCGAGGATCAGGAAGATCAGGATCAGCACGCCGAAGGCCACGCTGCGCCAGGCGGAGAGCTGGGCCACGTACTGCGGCCCGAAGGCCCCAGCGATCACGCTCAGGATCTCTGGGATGAGCACCACGAAGAAAGCCCCCAGCGCCGCCCCCAGCACGGTCCCGGCCCCACCCACGATCACGATGGCCAGGTATTGGATGCTAAAGGCCAGCGTGAAGTTCTCCGGGGCCACCGCCCCGATCAGGTGCATCAGGACTCCGCCCGCCACCCCGGCGTAAAACGCTGAGAGCGCGAAGGCGGTGAGCTTGGCCCGCACCAGGTCTACGCCGGAGAGCTGAGCCGAGAGGTCGTTGTCGCGCACCGCGAACCAGGCCCGGCCCGCGCGGGTCGAGAGAAGCCGTTTGGCATAGAAGAAGAGCGGGATGGCAAAGAAGAGGCCCAGGTAAAACACCACCCGGTCATCGCTGAGGGGCAGACCCCAAAAGCTGTTGTCGGCGGGCAGGGTGCGCCCGGCGACCCCCCCGGTAAAGCCCTTCCACTGGCGGAAGATGTAGTCCGCCAGGAACTGGAAGGCGAGCGTCCCGATGGCCAGATAGACCCCCTTGATGCGCAGCGAGGGCAGCCCCAACACCACCCCGATCAAGGCCGCGACGATCCCCCCCATCAGGATGCCCAAAGGGGCCAGGTTCCCGCTCAGGTGGCTCGAGACGTAAGCCCCCACCCCCACAAAAGCCGCCTGCCCCAACGAGATCTGCCCGGCTCCACCCACCAACAGGTGCAGCCCCAGCCCAGCCAGGGCCGCGATGAGGATCTGGGCCAGGACGAACAGCGGATACTGCGGCAAGAGCAAGGGCAGCAGCGCCACGCCGACGAAAAGAGTGGCCAGCCAAAAGCGGCCCTGCGGGGTACTGGCATAGGCCTCATCTTGACGGTAGGTCTCGCGCACGGTGCGCGAGAAGCGGCGGCTGAAGGCATCGGTGAGGGTCTGGCTCAGGCGAAACACGAGGGGCCTCACGCACCCACCTTCGGGCTCGAGGGCTGCACCTCAGCCCCCACGTCGGCGATCTGGACTTCGGCCTCAAACAAACCCTGCCCCTCGAGGTATCGGATGGGCAAGGAGAGTCGCACCAACTTGGAGCCGTCGTACAGGGCCTCGAGCAGGGCCCCGTAGCGGCTCTCTACCACACCCCGCTTGACCTTGCGGGTACGGGTGATCTCCCCGTCATCGGCGTGGAGTTCCTTAGGCAAGAGGGCAAAGCGGCGCACTCGGAGGGAATCCGGCAAGCTCTCACAGGCCATAGCGATCTCTTTGGCGATGAGTTCGTAGACCGCCGGGTTGGCGGTGAGGCTCTGGTAGGTGGAGAAGATGATGCCGCGCTTACGGGCCCAGTTCTCGGTGTTGGCTGGGTCGAGTTCGATGAGGGCGGTGACGAAGGGCTGGCCGTGCCCGAGGATGACCGCCTCGCGGATATAGGGCGAGTACTTGAGGCGGTTTTCAAGAAATTGTGGGGCGAAGCGCGTACCATCGGCGAGAGCTCCCACCTCCTTCAACCTGCCCAGCAACACCAGATGGCCCCTCTCGTTGAAGAAACCGGCATCCCCGGTGCGAAACCAGCCGTCCTCGGTGAAGCTCCCCCGGGTGGCCGCCTCATTCTTGAAGTAGCCAACAAAGACCTGCTTTCCCTTGACCTGGACCTCTCCCTCGGGGCTGATGCGCACCTGGGTGTGGCCCAGAGGCTTGCCCACCGTCTCGGGAGGAGAGTCACCCGGCAGGTGGCCGCAACTGGTAGCGGCGGTTTCAGATTGCCCGTAGACCTGGCGAATGTCTATCCCCAGGGCCCGGAAGAACGTGAAGACCTCGGGACCCAAAGGCGCTCCGCCGGTCACCGCAACCCGGCAAGCCGCCAGGCCAATGCGGGCCCGCAGGGGCCGAGCCACCAGGGGATAGGCGAGGGCCCGCGCCAGGTCTAACCCCAAGCCCACCGGCTCACCGCGGAACTCGCGCTGGGCCGCCTCGAGCAGCACCCCCAGGCCCCAGCGGTAGACCGCCCTCTTGATCCGGTCGGCGTCCTCCATGCGGCTACGGATGAGGGCGGCAGCATCCTCCCAGAGCCGGGCGGGGGCCAGGTAAAAGTCGGGCTGGACCTCCTTGATGTCTTCCCGCACGGTGACGGGGTCCTCGGGAAAGTGCAGCACGATCCCGTCCACCACCCCGCGCACCACGGTGAGCATCTGCTCGCCGATCCAGGGCAGCGGGAGGTAGGAGAATACCCATTCCTTGCCGGTGAGCCGGAGCACGTGATCCACCGCCTCGAGCCCGGCGATGAGCTGAGCGTGGGTGAGCATGGCCAGCTTGCTGCGGGCGGTGGTGCCAGAGGTGGGGGCAAGCAAGGCGATGGTGTCGGGCCCGACCCGGCCCAAGGCGGCCTCCACGGCAGACCGGGCGCTAGGGTCTTGGCCCGCCTCGAGGGCCCGGGAGAAGGGCAGGATCTTCTCCCCCCAATACCTGCTCATTCCGGCCTCTTTCCACACCAGCACAAAGCGCAGCCGGTGGAGGTGGGGCAGCACCTTGTCGAGCTGCTCCTCATCGGAGACCACGACCCCCTGGGCCTCGGAGAACTCGAGGAAGTACCCCACCTCCTCGGGCATGGCGTCGGCATAAATGCCCATCGGGAGGGCCCCTAGGGTCTGCGCCGCGAGCTCAGAGGTCACCCATTCCGGCGCATTCTGGCCCAGGATAGCGAGCACCCCTCCCGGCTCGAGGCCCAGCCGGTGGAGCCCCCCCGCCAACTGCCGCACATATTCCTGCCATCCTCGCCAGGAAGTGGTCTCCCAGACCCCATAGCGCTTGACCCGCAGGGCCGCAGCGGCGGGCTTGGCCTGGGCCTGGTGTTGGAGGGCAGCGATGAGGGTAGGGTGGCTCATGCCGGCCTCCGCTGATGGCTAAGGGTTTTTGACCTTCGACGTACGACGTAGGACGTACGACGCTTCATGCACTCCTCCCCAGATAGGCCTCGGCTACGCGCGGGTTTTCCCGAACACCGGAGGGCTCGCCTAGGTAGAGAACCTCTCCATACGACATCACCAACACGCGGGTGGAGAGCTCGAGCACAGCCCTTAAGTCGTGCTCGACCAGCAGCAGCGTGACCCCCCACTCGCGCCGGGCATCCAGCAAAAACCGGGCCAGGTCTTGTTTTTCTTCGAGCGATAACCCGGCCATCGGCTCGTCGAGGAGCAGGAGCTTGGGCCGTCCGGCCAAGGCCCGGGCTACCTCCACCCGTTTCTGCAAACCGTAGGGTAAGGCCCCGGCCGGCGCGTGGCGGTAGGGAGAGAGGTGCAGATAGTCCAGGACTTCCTCGGCCCAGCGACGGATCCTCCACTCGGTGGGGGCGTAGGGGACCAGGTCGGTGTAGCCCCCTACGGCCAACTCCGCCCCTAGCTTCACGTTGTCGAGAACGGTCATGCCGCGAAACAGCTCGAGGTTCTGGAAGGTCCGCCCCAAGCCTCGGCGCACCCGTTCCTGCGGGGTCTGATCGGCCAGCTCCTCCCCCCCAAACGCCACCCGCCCCCGTTGCGGCTTGTACAGCCCAGACAGCACGTTCAAGAGGCTGGTCTTGCCCGCTCCGTTGGGGCCGATCACGGCAAAGAGATCGCCCTCCGAGACAGTGAAGCTCACCCCGACCAGGGCTTTGACCCCACGGAAAGAGAGGTGGAGGTCACGGGCCTCGAGGAGGTTCATGCCCGCCTCCTGCCGACCGTGCCTTTGGCTAAACCCATCGCTTCCTCCTGCGGTAACGCTTGGCCTCGGCGAAGCCGCCGGAGGCGCCCGCACCGAGGTAGAACTCCATCACGTCGGCATCGGTCTGGGCCTCTTGGGCGGTGCCCTCGAAGACCACCCGGCCCTGCTCCATCACGTAAACCCGCTCGACGATCCCAAAAGCTGCGCGGGCGTTCTGCTCAACCAGCACCAGGGTCAGGCCCTTGTCGCGGCGGAGTTCATCGAGCACCCGCATCACCTCCTCGACCAGTCTGGGCGAGAGGCCCAGGCTGGGCTCATCCACCACCAGAATCTTGGGCTCGGTGAGAAGGGCCATCCCCAACAGGAGCATCTGCTGCTCACCGCCCGAAAGGTATCCGGCCTGCTCGCTGCGGCGCTCATAGATGCGCGGGAAGCGGCTGAAGATCTCCTCGGCGATCTCCCTCTGGCGAACCGGGCTGAGCTTGTGCGAGGCCGCGCGGAGGTTCTCCAGGACCGTCAGGTAGCGAAACACCGGGCGGCCCTCGAGGATCGCGGTAAGGCCCAAAGAGGCCACCCTGAGCGCAGGGGCGTGGCTGGTCTGGTGCCCGTCGATCGCGATCTTGCCGTCCAGCACCCGCCCGTCGTACTGCGGGAGCAGCCCGGCCATGGCGCGAACCAAAGTACTCTTCCCCGCCCCGTTGGGGCCGAGCAGAGCTACGGCCTCACCCGAACCCGCCCGCAGCGACACCCCCTGCAAGGCCAGGATCACCCCGCGGTAGACGACCTTGAGGTTTTCGACGTTGAGTTCAGCCATGCCAATTCTCCCACAGCCCGGGGTTTGACCAGATCCATGAGGACCGCCCAGCCCTCATACCCGCTCGATCCGATGTTGCCCGAATAGGCCATAAGGTCTCAACATCAGCACCAAGAGCACGATCACGAAGGGGATGGCCTGGCTGATGCCGGGCAGGAAGGTCTCGAGGTAGAGCTGGGAAAAGGCCTCGATCAAGCCGATCAGAAGCCCCGCTACCACGGCTCCCGCCACCGAGTCGAAACCGCCCAAAATCGCCACCGGAAAGGCGATCAATCCCAACAAGATCAGGTGATGGCCCGGCCCACCACCCCCCGCTGCCCCCGCCAGGAAGGCCCCGCCCATGGCCGCCATCATCGCCGAGATACCCCAGGAGATGGCCACCACCCGGGGGGCGTTGATCCCTAAGGCCAGCGCAGCGGTTTCGCTCTCTGAGACCGCCCGCAAAAGGATGCCGTAGCGCGTGTATTTGAGCATGGCGATGAGAAAAATGGCCATGGGCAAGGCCAGGATCAAGCTCCAGACGGCCTTAGATGAAAGGAACACCCCACCCACGTTGAAGGCCAGGTTGGGCAATTCCTTGGGCAGTTGCGCAATATCCGCCGCCCCCATGGCCTTCTGATCCGGCCCCCAGACGATGAGCGCAGCCCCATCCAGGGTTGCCGCCAGGCCGATGGTGGCCATGATCACCGCGACCACGTTGCGCCCCAACAAGGGACGGACAAAGCCTCGTTCAACAAGAACACCAAAAACAAACGCCATCGGCAGGGCCAGCAAAATGGCCAGCAACACCGGAAAGAACAGCGAAAGCGTGTAGGTCAGGTAGGCCCCGATCAGCAAGAACTCGCTGATGGCGAAGTTGGTCACCCCAGTAGCCCGGTACACCAAAACGAATCCAGCCGCAATCACCGCGTATAGCGCCCCATTGGCCAGGCCATTGACCAGGGTTTGCAGGTTGAGGGATAGGTCCATATCTCTAAAGCCGGGCCTTGCGCCGCTGGTCTCGACTAGGCCTTCGACCCGTCCACCCAGTCGGTGATGGCGTCGAAGCGGGCGTCCTTGACGTTGGCGCGGTAGAGCTTGGTGAAAGGCAAGCGGTGGTTGACCCAGTTCAGGTTACGGAACTGGCCTGCGGCGTTGTAATCGCCCATATTTTCGAGCGTCTCGATCATGCCCGGACGGGTGAGCTTACCCGCCTGGGCCGCGCGGCGCATGGCCTCGGCGATGACATCCACCGCCGCCCAAGCACCCATGTAGTAGGTGGTACGGTAGCTGAGGTCACGGCCCTTGGCCCGCCGCAGCGCGCGGATCTGCTCGACCGCGGGGATCAGCGTGTCGTAGTAGTAGGCGTTATGGTAGGTCACGATGAAACCATCGGCCGCAGCCCCGGCCCGCTGCATAAGGGCCAGCTCGGCGGAGTAGTAGGTGCCCATGAAGGTCGCGCGGACCCCCTGCTCGCGGGCGGCCCGCACCAACAGGGGCTCAACCGTCAATACGTAGCCCTGGAGGATGACAAAATCCGGCTGGGCCTGGCGCAGCTTGGTGACGATGGGGGTGGCGTCCGAGATGGCCAGCGGGGTCACCTCCTCGCCCACGATCTGGTAGCCGCGCTTGGCGGCCTGATCCTTGATGAACTGGATGTTGTCCCGCCCGAACTCGGAGTTGGAGTAGACCAAGAACAGCTTAGCCCCCCGCCCCCGCGCCCGTTGCACCTGTTGCAAGAGGGCCCCGGCCATGTCGTTGTAGGTGGGGCCGAACACGAAGATGGTGGGGTAGGTCTTGGGGTCGGCCAGCTCGTTGGCGAAGGAGGTGGCGGTGTAGGGCAGTTGCAGCCGGGTGATCTCCGGGGCCAGCGCCTTGGAGAGCCCGGTCGAGTCCCCGTAGACGAAGACCAGCTCCTCGGGGCGCTCGCGCTGCACGATGCGGTTGAACACCGCAGTACCCCGGGCCACGTCGTAGCCGTCGTCCTCCACGATCAGCTCGAACTTCCGCCCGCCGATCCCCCCGGCGTCGTTGATGCGGTCGGCCTGGTCGCGGAAAGCCTCGAGCGCGGCGTTCCCCGCGAAGGCAAAGGCCCCGGTGAGGGGCAGGATCGCGGCCAGCTTGACCGGGCGCGACTGGGCCAACCCGATCATGTACGGGCTAAACACGGTAGACGCTGCCAGACCAGCCTTCAAAACTTGACGACGGTTCACCTTCATGTCGGCCTCCTCAAAGGGCAAAATGTTGTATGCCCCCACTTTACCGGTTTTTGCCCCGGTTGTGACCAGGGGTAGGCCACAACCCGAACCGGCTAGGCGAATTTTTGCTGTAGGGCAGGGCGCTGGTGGATCAATCTAGGGCGCCACCCTCACGGGCTGCTCCGGAGCGCTCGCTTGAAGATCTGGGGGGCGAAATCCGCTACCGCCCGCAGGAATCCGGTGATACCCCGGGCTCGGCCTGGGGTGATATAGACCGGAACCCCGCGGTTCTCGGCCTCGAGCCGGATCGGCTCGGAGACGTCGTGGCCGACATAGCTCGAGATGATCATCAGCCCGTGGGCCCGCTCCACCCGGCTCTGGATGCGCCGGATGGCCTCCCGTCCTGAGGCGTTGGCATCGGCGTCGAACCAGTCCAGCCGTAAGCCCTGGGCCTCGAGCAAGGGCACCATCCGGCTCCTGAGCTGGGTGTGCCCCCCCACCACGATCAAGTACTCGCCGTGGAATCTGGGCAGCCCCTGGTGGACCAACCCCTGGGGGGTGAGGCCCTCGAGCGCATCGGCCATCCCCCCTAGCTTGGCCAGCGCCGCCGAGGTAGCCTTGAGCTCTTCGAGGTACAGGGCCAGCTCGGGGTCGTGGGGGTTCAAGAAGAGCAGGTTGCGCAGGATCTCGCGCGAAAGCTCCAGGTCTTTCTCCGCGTAGTAGGCCACCTCGAGGGCCTGGCGCCAGACCTCGGCGGCTTTCTTGTAGTTCCCGCTGCGCTCGAAGTGTTCGGCCAGGTCGAACATCACCTCGAGGGCGTCGGGCCGACGGCGGAGCTCCTCTTCGAGGAGCTGTCCAGCCTCCTCGAGCCGCCCCTCGGCGTAAAGGGCGGCCAGGTACTCGCCCCGCACCTTCTCGGCCTCCTCGCTGTGGCGGAAGCTGCGCGAGAGCCGGTAAGCCAGGGCCAGCTGCTCCAGCGAGGGCTGGGGGGTGTGGGAAAGGGCGGCGGTGAGGAGCCGGAAGGCCTCCCAGGGGCCCTCGAGCCTCTCCACCAGCGCCAGCAAGCCCTCCAGCTGAGCCTGCACCGCCTCCAGCCCGGCGTCGCGCACCCGGTCCAAGAACTCCCTGGCCAGCACCGGCTCCCCCGCGGCCAGCGCCTCTTGGGCCATCTGGTAGAGCACCGGAACGGGGTAGGCCCTGAGGGCGTGGGACCGTTTGCGCTCGCCCAGCACCTCGAGGATCGGGTAACCGAGGGCTTGTTTGGTCAGGGCGATGTAGTGATAGGCCAGCCCGGCAGACTCTCCCCGGCCCTCGCGGGCCGAGCGCTCGAGGTGGCGCAGGGCCTCGGGGTGACGTCCTTCGCGGTAGCGCAACAGGCCCAAAGCCAGCAAGGCGGTGGCGTCCTCGGCGCGGGCTACCGCGTCGGTCAGATAGGGTTCGACCCGCTTCAGGTCTTCAAGCCCGACCTCCTCGAGCCCCTCCGGCCCCCGCACCCGGAGCCGGGCCAAGGCCAGCCCTAAGGCCCCGGCCGCCTCCCCTTGGTCGTAGAGGCGGCGGGCGTAGCGCTCAGCCCGGGCCCAGAGCCCCTGTTGCAACGTGGCCTGCAAACCCAAGAACAAAAGCCCGCGGGTCAGGAGTTCGGGCGAGAGGTCCTCAACAAACTCCACCCGGCGGCTGACCTCGCTCCACTCCCCCTCCCGTCCGAAGCGGAAAGCCCGCTCCTCCAGGCGCTCGAGCGCGGTCTTGATGAGCAGGCCCGACTCCGGCAGCCCCGACTCATGGAGTTGGCGCAGGGCATCCGAGAGCCGACCCAGTCCCAAGTAGACCCGGCCCAGGGCCAGCCGGTAACGCCCGCCCCGGCTGCTGAGGGACTCCAGGCGGGGCAGAGCCCGCTGGTACTCGCCCATCTCCACCCAGCACAGCGCCCGCAGGTCCTCAGCCTCCGCACAGGCGGCCTGCTGGAGCGCCCCCTCGGCCTCCTCAAAGCGCGAGAGGGCCATCAGGGCCCGGCCCCGCAAGTAGGACAGACGGCCCCCGGACCCTGGCGGGATCTGGGCCAGCACCGCAGCATAATCCCCCTGCTCGAGCAAAGCCCACACCTCGCCCACCGGGGACGCCGCTTGGGTCTGGGCCAGCACCGGCGCCTCGGCGGAGGCCGCATTGGGCGGCTCGAGCCGCAACTCCTGGGGCATCCGCCCCAGCACCAGCACGTACTCGCCCTCCCCCACCCGGCGCACCTCGCTGAACCCCAGCCGGATCAGGGCCTCGCCCACGGCCTCGAAGTTCTTGCCCAAAAAGGGGCCGTGCCCATAGACCAGCAGCCCACCCGGGCGCAGCAGCCCAGCGAGCCCCAAAAACCGCTCGGGGATCTCAAAGTGGCGGTAGAACTCCTCGGTCTCGAGCCGGGCCGGGAGGTTCCCCAGATACCCCTCGGGCAACACCGAGAGCATCAGGGCTACGTCCACCGGCGGGACTCCATCCAGCGGTTGGCCGTACCATCCCTGGTGCCACTCGATCCCCTGGGTACGGGTCTTGCCCAACTCTACGGCCTCCTCGACCCCCTCCAGGGCGTGCCACTCGAGGTCGGGGCGCTTCTGGGCCAGAAGCCGGAGCAGGAGTCCGGTAAAAGCCCCGATCTCCAGCACCTTGCCCTGCTCGGGCAGCAGGGCGGGGAGTTCCTGGAGGTAGAACTCCAGGTAGGGGAGGTGCATGGCGTACACCAACCCTTCCAGGCGCTCCCGGGGGTGCGCCAGCAGCTCACCATAAAATCTTCGCACCGCCTCCAGGCCGCCCCCGCTGAGGTATCGCTTCCAAGCTTGCAGGAGCGGTTTTCGCCGCGCGGGGCTGCCGATCCGCTTGGCTAACTCGCTCTCGAAGCGCGCAGGCGAGATGGCGCCCTCGAGGTTGAACTGCTGCTTGAGATGGCGCTTGACCTCGCTTTCCATAAGTCGTGTGGATACCCCTCCCCCCGAAACCTGAATTCAGTTTACCAACCGCCCCTGGGAGAGGGATGGTCAGACCACGGGCTATCCCCCCCAGCAGCACCCAGGGGAGATCTGCTCGCGTGGACCCCGCTCTACTCGCCCAGGATCAGGGCGAACATCAGGGGCGCCACGATGGAGGCGTCGGACTCGATGATGTACTTGGGCGTGTCCACCCCCAGCTTGCCCCAGGTGATCTTCTCGCCCGGCACGGCGCCGGAGTAGGAGCCGTAGCTGGTGGTGGAGTCGGAGATCTGGCAGAAGTAGCCCCACACCGGGACGTCCGGGCGCCCCATGTCCTGGTGCAGCATGGGCACCACGCAGATGGGGAAGTCGCCCGCGATCCCCCCCCCGATCTGGAAAAAGCCGATGGAGTGCTGCTTCGAGGTCTTTACGTACCAGTCGGCCAGCACCATCATGTACTCGATGCCACCTCTGACGGTGTGGACGTTCTTAATCTCACCCGCCAGGCAGTGCCCGGCGTACATGTTGCCGGTGGTGCTGTCCTCCCAGCCGGGGACGAAGATGGGCAGGTCCTTCTCGGCGGCCGCGACCATCCAGCTATCCCTGGGGTCGATCTGGTAGTAGGGCTCGAGCTTCCCCGAACGGATGATGCGGTAGAGGAACTCGTGGGGGAAGTAGCGCTCGCCAGCCCGGTCGGCGGCGGTCCACTCCTCGATTAGGGCCCCTTCCAGGCGCCGCATGGCCTCCATCTCCGGGATGCAGGTGTCGGTGACGCGGTTCAGGTGGCGCTCGAGCAGGGCCTGCTCGTCCTGCGGGGTGAGATCGCGCCAGTGCGGAATCCGCACATAGTGGTGGTGGGCCACCAGGTTGAAGAGGTCCTCCTCGAGGTTGGCCCCGGTGCAGGAGATGGCCTGCACCTTGCCCTGCCGGATCATCTCGGCCAGCGACAGGCCCAGCTCGGCGGTGCTCATAGCCCCGGCCAGGGTGATCATCATCACCCCCCCGGAGTCGAGGTGCTGGCGGTAGGCTTCGGCGGCATCCACCAAGGTGGCGGCGTTGAAGTGGCGGAAGTGGTGCTTGATGAACCGGCTCACAGCTCCACGAGACATGAAATCCTCCCTCAAGGCTCGCGGGGTGGGCGAATCTGCCGGACTCCCCCCTTCAATAATGGGCCATAGCCCATTACCTAGCGTCCGCTGAGAGTTTACCCAATCCAGGGCTGAGATCAATGGGATCTTCGCGCTGGGGGCGAACGGGGCGCCTACCCCCCTCGCGGGACGGCCCAGGCTCCTCAGTTGGGCCCTGAGAGGTATCCCCCCCACACCTCGGGGCTAGACGCCGCCCAAGCCGGGTACTCCTCCCCCTTCAAGAAGCGGCAAGCATACAGCTCGGCCAGCCGGGCGTAGCGCTCGCCCGCTGTCCGGGCCAGGTCATAGAGGAGGGCGGTGATGGCCACGTCGGCGAGGGTGCGCAAAGACTCCTTGGCGATCCACTGAGCCTCTTGCGGCGAGGCCTGGCGCAGCTGCGCCAGGGTCCTTTGGAGCGCCTCCAATACCCCTTCGTCGAGCCCCGCCCCGAACTCCTCCAGGAAGGGCTCGAGCGCCCCTTTGCCGATCGCCTCCAGGGTATCCAGGGCCTGCACGTTGGCCGGGCCTTCCCAGATCGGGGTGATGAGGGCCTCGCGGGCCAGCCGGGCGATGGCGAAGTCCTCCACGAAGCCGACCCCGCCGAAGAGTTCCATGGCCAGCTGGGTGCAGTAGGTGCCGTGTTCGGCGGTGCGGGCTTTGGCCAGGTGGGTGAGGAGGCGGGCGTAGTGGTAACGGGGTGAATAGGGCGGGCGCAGCGACCAAGACTCCTCCCAGGCCTGTACCGCGCGGAAAGTGAGGGCCAGCCCCCCCGCCAGACGCACGGCCAGGTCGGTGAGGTCGCGGCGGATCAGGGGATGCTGGCTCAGGGTCTGGCCGAAGGCTTTGCGCCGGTAGGTGCGGGAGAGGGCCTCGAGCTGGGCCTTGCGGGCTAAGCCCATGGCCCCGGCGGCGTTGGCCAGGCGCGAGAGGGTGAGGACCTCGAGGGTGTAGTAGATCCCCTCCTCGGCCTTTCCCACCAGATAAGCCTCGCTGCCCGCCAGCTCGACCTCACCGGAGGGAACCGCCCGGGTCGCCAGCTTCTCCTTCAGCCGCCGCACCCGGTAGTTGAGGTTTCCAGCCCGGTCCAGCCGGGGGACGAGGAACAGCGCCAACCCTTTCGGCCCGGGCCCGGCCCCCTCAGGCCGCGCCGAGACCAGGGCGTAATCGGTGAGCCCGGCTCCGCTCGAGAAGTACTTCTCCCCGGTCAGACGCCACCCCTCGCCATCCCGGCGGGCTTGGGTGAGGTTGGCCCCCAAGTCGCTGCCCCCCTGCACCTCGGTCATCCAGGTGGCCCCCCAAGCTCTACCGGAGAGCAGGTCTTCCTTCCAAGCCGAAAACCCTGGGGCATATTTATGAATGGCGTAGATTACGCAGTTGGTGATGGTCAGGATGCAGTACAGGCCAGGGTCGGCCAGCAGATAGCCTTGTGCGAAGTGGCGGTGCCAGCTCCCCCCGCAGTAAGGCGGCCCATTCACCGCCGCTAACTCCGCCAAAAGCGCCTCCTGGGCCGGAGACAGCCGCACCCGGTCGACGCGGTTTCCGTCTAGGTCGTGCATAACCAGCACCGGAGGGGCTTCGCGGTCCACGTGGTCGGCCACCCGGTAGGCTGCCCCACCGGCTATGGCCCCGAAGTGGCGCAGATCCTCGCGGTGGGCCTCAGCTCCCGGCCAGAAATGCCTCAGCACCGGCCACAGGTCGGGGTCCAAATCGAAGTGATTACGGCCCAGGATGTACGACTGAAACTGCACCTCAGCCCTCCGGCCCGGCCTTGATTATATCCGATTGACGCGGAGGCCCCTCTAGACCCGCCCGCTCCCCTCGGCCAGCGCCCGCAGCTGCCGGGCCAGTTCGGGGGTGAGGTCATCGGGACCATAACGCCAACTCCAGTTGTTGCCCAGCGTACCGGGGAAGTTCATGCGGGCCTCGGTGTCCAGCCGGAGCACATCCTGCAAAGGCAAGACCACCAGCTTGGCGTTGGAGCGAAAGCCAAGCTCGGCCAGCACCCAGGGCGCGTCCTCAGGCTTTTCGATCTTCAGGCCGTACTCCTCGAGGTACTCCTTCATGAACTCGAGTTCTTCCTTGGGCGCGGTCTTGTACCAGCCGATGGTGGTGTCGTTGTCGTGGGTGCCGGTGTAGACGATCACGTTGCCGGACTCCGGGTAATGGTGCGGCAGGAAGGGGTTGGTCTCGTCGGAGAAGGCGAACTGGAGGATCTTCATGCCGGGGAAGCCATGGGAGTCGCGGAGTTCCTCGACCTCGGGGGTGATCACCCCCAGATCTTCGGCGATGATCGCGGCATCGCCCAGGGCAGCTCGCACCGCCTGGAAGAGTTCTTTGCCCGGCGCCTTGACCCACTGCCCCTTGACCGCGGTGGGCTCTCCGAAGGGGATCTCCCAGTAGGCCTCGAAGCCGCGGAAGTGGTCGATCCGCACCAGGTCGCAGGTCTCCAAGGACTTCTGGATGCGGTGGATCCACCAGGCGAAGCCCTCGGCCTGCATCACCTCCCAGCGGTAGAGCGGATTGCCCCACAGCTGCCCGGTCTCGGAGAAGTAGTCGGGGGGAACCCCCGCCACCACGGTCGGAAGCCCTTCGGCGTCCAGGTAGAAGTACTGCGGATGGGCCCACACATCGGAGGAATCGTAGGCCACAAAGATGGGCATGTCCCCGATCAGCCGGATGCCCTGAGCGTGCGCGTAGTCGCGCAGGGCCCCCCACTGCTGGTAGAACGCCCACTGGGTCCAGGCGTGGAAGGCGAGGTCATCGGCATAATCCCGGCGGGCCTGCTCGAGCGCCGCCGGTTCGCGGCTACGTAGGGGCGCGGTCCACTGGTTCCAGGGCAGGCCGCCGAAGCTGTGCTTGAGGGCCATGAACAGGGCGTAGTCCTCGAGCCAGGCCGCCTCCTGCTGGCGGTAGCGGGCGAAGGCCTCGAGGTCCTCCGGCTGGCCCCGCTCCACAAAGCCCCCATAGGCCCGCCGCAACAGGTCCCAGCGGGTGAGGTACAGCCAGCCGTAGTCCACCTTATCGGCAGGATAGGCCGGGGGTTCCTCGGGCTCGAGCCAGCCCCTCTGGATGAGCGCGTCGGGATCAATCAGGTAGGGGTTCCCGGCGAAGGCCGAGAAGGACTGGTAGGGCGAGTCGCCGTAGCCCGTCGGGCCCAGCGGCAACACCTGCCACCAGCGCGCCCCGGCAGAGGCCAGCCAGTCCACGAACCGCCGGGCTTCCTGGCCCAGGGTGCCGATCCCCCAGCGGCCCGGAAAACTCGTCGGGTGTAGGAGAATCCCAAAAGAACGCTGGATATCCATGGGCCTAGCTTACACGCCAGCTGGAAGCGTTTCTATAGCCCTCCGCCCGCGCTGGCCCGATGGATCAGTCCCCCTCGCTGCGCACGGCGAAAGGGGCGCATCGAGCCCTGGCCGATATTCACCGCATGTATGCGCCTGGGAAAAGGCTATGCAGCATACGCTTCACAATGGCCAGGTACCGCTCCCTCCGCACCGGCCGGGGAAGAAGGGCCCGCCCCTTGCAGCCCATCCTCCCCCACATAGCCCCTCCCCTCCTCCCGGTCCAAAGGCAAGAGGAAAAGCGAGAAGAGATTGTGCATATGAAGATGGAGCTTGCGACCAGTGCCCCGGCCGGCGCCGGTACTCAAGTGGAAATAGGCCCGCTTGCTGGGGATGTAACCGCGGTGAACTCGAACCGCTGGATGGCTGAATCACGGATGAAAGGGCCAGGGCCTCCTTTAGGCGCTCCAGGGCCCGTACAGATGCCTCAAGCCGCCGCCCCAGTGCGCTCAAGGAGCACCCCCTCCTCCACCACCACCCGGAAGAACCCCGGGGAAAGGTTCAGGTAGATGAGGTCCACCTTTTCCGGGATGGGCAGATCTTCCAGGTTCAGGCGGATCCAGCCGAGCTCCGCCAGGGAAAGCGGGCGCTCCGTCCAGAGGGCAAGGTCATAGTCCGCCCTGGAGCATGCCCCATTCCGCGCTCTGGAGCCCACAAGCCAGACCCTATAGGCCCCCTTCCCCTCCAGGAGGCCCCGCAGGGCCTCCAGGAGGTCCCGATCCGGGCATGGCCCCATTGTATCCCCTTGCGGCCCTTCCGGTGACCCGTGTGCGGGCTCGAGCCCGAAGCTCAGGAGGGCTTTTCTCTCCACGCAAAGCGCCTCACCGCCCAGTCCGCTACTGTGGGCGAGCCGCTTGCTCCGTCGCTAAGCGATCTTGTTCCCCTTCTCGTCGTAGCGATAAAACCCCCGCCCGCTCTTGCGGCCATAAAGCCCGGCCTGCACCATCTTGCGCAGCAAGGGTGAGGGCCGGTACTTGTCGTCGCCGAGGCCCTGGTGCAGCACCTCCATGACCGAGAGGCAGGTGTCCAGGCCGATGAAGTCGGCCAGGGTCAAAGGCCCCATGGGGTGGTTCATGCCGAGCCGCATCACCTGGTCGATGGCCTCCGGGGTAGCCACCCCTTCCATCACGCACTGGATGGCCTCGTTGAGCATGGGCAGGAGCACTCGGTTGGAGACGAAGCCGGGGAAGTCGTTGACCTCCACCGGGGTCTTGCCCATCCGGCGGGCCGCCTCCACCACCGCCTGGGTGGTCTCGTCGGAGGTCAGGAAGCCGCGGATCACCTCCACCAGCTCCATCAGCGGGACCGGGTTCATGAAGTGCATGCCGATGAAGCGCTGGGGGCGAGCGGTGTAGGCGGCGAGCTGGGTGATGGGGATGGAGGAGGTGTTGGAGGCCAGGATGGCCCCCGGCTTCACGATCTTGTCGAGTTCGCGGAAAAGCTCGGCCTTGACCGCCTCGTTCTCCACGATGGCCTCGACCACCAGGTCGCAGTCCTCGAGCTCGTAGAGGGTGAGGGTCATCTTGAGGTTCGCCAGGGCTGCGTCGTGCTGCTCTTGGGTCAGCCGGCCCTTCTCCAAGAGCTTCCCCAATGAGCGCTGGATCCCGGCCAGCCCCCGGTCCAGAAAGCGCTGCTCCACGTCCCGCACCACCACCTGATAACCGGCCTGGGCCGCAACCTGCGCGATCCCCGCGCCCATCTGTCCCGCACCGACCACGCCGATCTTGCGAATTTCCATACCCCGTTATTCTACGCCTCCTCGCGGGGGCGTTTTCCCGCAACGAGACCTTTGGCCAGGAGCAGCGATCCCCCCGCCGACCGTAAGGCCCGGCCAGAAAGGCACCGGCACGGATCCCGGTGGGGCTCACCCCTCACGGTCCCGCCGCATCCTCCAGCGGAATACGAAAAGCATAGCCGATCCAATCCCCCTCCATCCGGCCTACCCAGAGCAACCGCAGGCTGGCGGGCAGGGGAAGCTCGAGCGTAGCGGGCCCCTCTACCGCACGCCAGAAGCGTGGATCCTCCCCCAGGGCCAGGGCGTAGCGGCCTGCGGGCAGGACCAGCTGTAGCTTGCAGCCCGAAACCAAGGCCTTCTCCTGACGAACCTCCAGCCTGATGCCCCCCTGCCCGGGCGGGATCTCCAGCCAACGCGACCCGTTTCGCAACCCGAAGCGCGGGCTAACCCCAGGGGGAAGCTCGAGCACCGTATCGAAACGGGAGCCGAGTTCGGCGTAGAGGTTACCCTCTACAAACAACCCCACCTTGGCCGGCGCTTCACCCCGCAGCCAAAATCTGTCGCTCTCCACCCGAGATGCCTGGCGGGTAAAGCTCAGGGCAAAGGGGCGGGCCAGAAAGTTCTGCACCACCATCACCCGGTTTCCCAGCCGCACCAGCCCCACCCCCAGGTGGGTGTAGTCGGGCTTCAGCAGGTTGTCGCGGTGGCGGGGGCTATTCATCCAGCCCCTGACAGCCTCGGCGGGGATTCTGGGGTCGGGGTAGTTCTCGTAAAAGGCCAGGTTCTCCCCCACCTCTACCTCCACCGCGCCCGCCTTGTGCAGGCGGTCCGCCGCGCTATCCCCCTCGGGGTTGACGTGGGCGAAGTAGCCCCGCCGCAACATGTCGAGCCCGTGAGCGCGGGCCACCTGAGCCGCCAGGTTATCCCACTCCAACGGCCCTAAACCCCGGGCTACCCGCTCCTGGTTGGTGCGGGTCAGCACCTCCAGCTCGAGCGCACTGGGGGCGGTCTGGGCCGACGCGAAAGAGAGGGCCAGCGCGAGCGCCAAGGGCCAGCGCATATGTTCTATTCTCAGGGGTTGGAGGGCGAACCCTTGTGAGATTCGAGGCGGGGGGCTTAGCGGACGCCCTCGCCGCTGCTGAGCCCCGCACCCGAGCGTCCTTGGCCTCAGTCCTGGGGTACCATCCGGTACAAGAGGCCCCGGCTGAACGGCTTGGCCTCGAGCAGGGCATTGACCTCGGCGGGCGTGACCGCCTCAACCTTGTGGACCGTGGCCGAGATCGGCTCGTAGACCCCGTTGTACTGGTAGCTCATGCCCAGGTTGAACAGCCGGTTCATGGGGGTCTCCCCGGCAAAGACGATCCCCGTGGCCAGCTTGTTCTTGGCCCGGCGCACCTCTTCTTCGGTCACGCCCTGGGCCTCGAGCCGGTAGAGCTCCTCGCGCAGGATCTCCACCACCCGGGCTTCGTTTTTGGGGTCGGTCTGGGCGTAGATGTAGAACAGTCCGGCTCGGTCGGAGTCATCGTGGCCCGCGCTGGCCGATTCCACCAGCCCCCGGTGGGTAAGCGCCCAGTACAGGCGGCTATTCCCCTCCTCCCCGAGAATGCTCGCCAGCACCGCCGCGGCGTAGCGGCGCTCGTCCTGGGCACAGAGGCCGGGGGCCAGCAGGGCCAAGTAGGTTTGGGTGGCCCTGGGATAGGCTTCGCGCACATCGCCAGGCCGGGCCTCAAAGGGGGGGTACTCGCGCCCGGCAGCGTAGGGTTGCCAATCCGCGGTGAGGCCGGCGGCCTGCTCGAGCATCCGCTCCCAGTCCACCTGGCCGGCCATCGCCAGCACCAGGTTCGAGGGGGCGTAGCGGCGGGCGTGGTAGGCGACCATCCTCTCGCGGGTCAGGGCGGTGATGGACTCGCTCGTACCGAGCACGCTGTTGCCGAGGGGATGGTCGCGGAAGAACCTCTTCCGCGCCCAGTCAAAAAGCATCACGTTGGGGCGGTCGGCGTAGAGGGCGATCTCCTCGAGGATCACGTTCTTCTCGGTGTCGAAGTCCTCCTGGCGCAAGGCCGGGCGCATGAGGTCGGTGAGCAACTCCAAAAGCCGCCCGCCGAACTCGGGCAGCACCGCCCCGTAGTAGACGGTGTTCTCCTCCGAGGTGAAGGCGTTGTACTGCGCTCCCATGCGGTCGAACTCGAGGTTCACCGCCAGGGCGTCGCGGCGGTCGGTGCCCTTGAAGACCATGTGTTCGAGGAAGTGCGAAACCCCCGACTCCTCCGGGGCCTCGTCGCGGCTGCCGGTCTTGACGAAGTAGCCCAGGGCCAGGCTCTTGGCCTCGGGGTTAACCTCGGCGATCACGGTGAGGCCGTTGGGGAGCTTGGCCTCTTTGAACTCGAGTGCGGTCGCGGTTTGGGTCATGCTTCACCTCAAGTGCTGTGGATGGCTGGTTCCTTGGGCCCCAACGTCCCCACCCAGGGGTTCTGGTAGGGGTGCTCGGCCAGGAAGCGGTTGATGCGGCAAAGGTCTACGGCGGCGATCTCGGCCTCGATCTCGGAGAGGGGGCGGATCCGGCCCAGCATGAAGAGGTCGCGGGCCATGCTGCTCACCCGGCTGCGGGCCGACTCCTCTTGCATCACCAAGGCCGTGCGCAAGCCGATTTTGGCCCGCTCGAGCTCCTCTTCGCTGACCCCTTGTTCCATGCGCTCGATCTCGGCCCGCAGGACCTCCAGGGTGGTCTGGGCGCGTTCGGGGGTGGTTCCGGCATAGGCCAGCAGATAGCTGAAGCCCTTGACGCCTTGGGGGCTGGCCGAGACCGAGTAGACCAGGCCGCGCTTCTCCCGCACCTCGGTGAATAGCCTCGAGCCCATCCCCCCTGAGAGCACCTCGGCGGCCAGGCGGGCCGAATAGAACTCGGGGTGGCCGGGACCCACATCCCGGTAGATGAGGCCGATCTGCACCTGGGCCGTATCCTGCTGGAGAGAGACCACCCGCGGCTCGGTCAGCACCGGCTCGGGGGAGGCGGGGGCGGCCCCCTCCCAGGAGCCCAGATGCCGCTCCACCGCCGAGCGCACCGCGGCGAAGCTCACCCCACCGGCCACCGCCAAAATCGAGCCCTTGGCTCCGTAGCGGCTTTGAAAGTCTCGCCGCAAAGCCTCGGCGGAGGCGGAGGTGAGCCCCTCTTTGCTCCCGGCGGCATAGCGCCCGTGGGTGCTGGCGAACACCGCCCGGCGCAACGCCGCCCCCATCTTGCGGGGGGGCTGGTCTTCCAAGGAAGCCAGCTCTTGCAAGGCCACCTGGCGCACCGGCTCGAGCAAAGCCTCCTCAAAGCGCGGTTTTTGCAGCACCAGGGCATAGAGCTCAAACACCGAATCGAGATGCTCGGGCAAGAAAGAGGCCGCGAAGGTGGTGTACTCGAGCCCCACCCCGCTCCCCCGGCGCACCCCCAGGTCGTCGAAGGCCTCGGCCAGGGCCCGGGCGTCGAGGTCGCCGGCTCCTTTCCAGAGCCAGCCCTCGAGCAAGTTCGCGGCTCCCTCCATCCCTTGGGGGTCGGTGGTGGCTCCTACCGGCACCAGCAGTTGAAGGGCTACTCCAGGGTTCCAAGGTTGCTCCTCGACCGCCAGGGTGAGGCCATTGGTTAGGGTTTCAACTTGGGCAAGGGCCATACCTAAGGAGTATACGGACTGCCCCAAAGGGGCATTGTGCCCGGAGGCTCGAGCCCGATCCAGCCCAGGGGATCACCCGGCGAACAGGCCGAGACCGCTCAGCCGGAAAAGAACGCTTGCAGCTCGAGCCGCACCCGGTCGGCCTCGAGCCGGAGCCCTGCCGTGTCCGAGTCTTGCCGGTCGGGGTGGGCGGCCAGCGCCTCCAGCAAGCCCCGCACCTTCGGCGGATAGGGGGTGGTGTCGCTGGCCCAGAGCGTGCGCAGGTGGGCCTGAAACACATCGGCGGGGAGCTCGCCCAGCACGAATTCGGAGAGAAGCTCGAGGTAGGGGATGAGGCTTCTGGGATCCATAGCAGGGGGTTGTCTCGACTATACCCGGTCACCTCTGCCCCGGCGAACATGGCATGATATTCTTCGTGGCGGCCACGCGGGACGAACTCAGAGAACGCCTCCTAAGACCCCTCCGACGGGAACTGGCCGACGGGGCCCAGGACCGGGTGGTGGCGGGGGGGCTGGAGAAGCTGGCGCAAAACCTGGCCGGGCCGTTCCCCGAGGTCAGGGGGTTGCTCGAGGGCTACCGCGAGCTCTCGCCAGGGGAACGGCTCGAGCGGCTCTATCAGGCGATCTCCCTGCTCGACGGACAAACCCCGATCCCCGCCTCCACTCCCCAGTCGGAGGCCGCCCCCCAAGGGCTCACCCTCGACGCTCCGGTGGAATCCATCGCACTGGGCCCCAGCGGGAAGAAAAAGATGAGCGAGTTGGGCATCCGCACCCTGCGCGACCTTTTGCACAACTACCCCCGCCGCTACGAGGACCGCCGTGCGCTGGTGAGCATCCGCCAGGTGCAGGAGGGGGAAAAGGCTACCGTGGTGGGCAAGGTGCTCTCCAAGGAGATGGTCAAGACCCCGCGCAAGGGCCTCACGCTGGTACAAGTACGGCTGATGGACAGTTGGGGCTGGAAGTTCACCGCGGTGTGGTTCAACCAGCCGTGGGTGTTGAAGTCCATTCCGGAGGGCTCGAACCTCATCGTCTCAGGCCGGGTGCAAAAGCGCGGCAGCCACATCAGCCTGCTGGTCGAGTACTTCGAGAGCGAAGAGGGCGAGTCGCTCTCGACCGGGCGGATCGTGCCGGTGTACCCCGCCAAGGAGGGGATCTCTCAGGCCTTCCTACGGCGCGCGGCGTGGCGGGGGCTCGAGGCCTTTCCCACCCTCCCCGACCCGCTGGGGCCGCATCTGGGGCTGCCGCCGCTGCGTTGGGCCTTGCAGCAGGCCCACTTCCCCGATACCGAGGAAGATCTGGTGCGGGCCCTCGAGCGCCTCAAGTTTGACGAGTATTTGCTGCTCGAGCTGAAGGTGATGATCCAATCCGGGGGGTCGGGGCTTTTAGGCCGGATGTTTAGGGTCGAGCCGGGGATGATCGAGAGGTTTCGCTCCTCCCTCCCCTTCCAGCTCACCCGGGCTCAGGAGCGGGTGCTGGGGGAAATCCTGGCGGATATGCAGTCCGAGCGCCAGATGGCCCGGCTGGTGCAAGGCGACGTGGGCTCAGGGAAAACCGCAGTGGCCGCGGCAGCGCTCTATGTCGCGACCCAGAACGGGGCGCAAGGGGCCCTCATGGCCCCCACCGAGATCCTGGCCAAACAGCACTACGCCAACCTGCAAAAATATCTCTTCCCGCTCGGCGTAACGGTGGACCTGCTGGTGGGCTCGATGGGCGCCGGGGAGAAGCGCGAAGCCCTGGAACGGCTGCGCTCAGCCCATACCGACGTGGTGGTCGGGACCCACGCGCTCATCCAGGAGGGGGTGGAGTTCAAGGACCTGGGCCTGGCGGTGATTGATGAAGAGCACCGTTTTGGGGTGATGCAGCGGCGCCGGCTCCTCAAGAGCCGCCCGGATGTGCTGGTGATGTCGGCCACGCCGATCCCGCGCTCCTTGGCCCTCACCCTGTACGGCGACCTCGAGGTCTCGCAGATCGATGAGCTCCCCCCGGGCCGCACCCCGGTCAAGACCAAGGTGCTCACCCACAAGCTGCGCCACCAGGCCTACGCCTTCGCCCGGCAGGAGATCGGGAAGGGGAATCAGGCCTTCGTGGTGACGCCGATGATCGAGGAGGGCGAATCGGAGGCCACCGCCGAACTCCAAGCCGCCACCCGGCTCGCTAGGGAGTTGCAAGAACTCCTGCCCGACGTGCGGATCGACCTCCTGCACGGCAAGATGCGCTCGGAGGAAAAAGACGCGGTGATGGAGCGCTTCCGCCACCGGCACTTCGATCTGCTGGTCTCCACCACGGTGATCGAGGTGGGGGTGGATATCCCCCAGGCCACGGTGATGGTCATCGAGAACGCTGAGCGCTTCGGGCTGGCCCAGCTCCATCAGTTGCGCGGACGGGTGGGGCGGGGTGGCCTCGAGGCCTACTGCATCCTCATCGCGGGCGAGACCAGCAAAAAGACCCTGAGCCGCCTGCGCGTGATCGAGGAGAGCACCGACGGGTTTTACATCGCCGAAAAGGACCTCGAGCTGCGCGGCCCCGGCGAGCTGAGGGGGGTGCGCCAGTCGGGGATGCCCGACCTCAAACTGGGCGATCTGGCCTCCGACACCCTGATCATCGAGCGGGCTCGAGATCTGGCCAAGCGCATCCTGGAGTCCGACCCCTACCTGGAGCACCCCCAACACGCCCTCTTGAAGCGCGAGTTACAAGCCCGGGCCGAGGCGGTTGGGTTTAGGGAGGTGATCTGAACGGGCTGTAACGCTGCGGTAACGCTCCATCGGCTACCCTGATCCTCGCCCTGCCAGTAGGTCGAGCCCAGCCGTACGCTCAAGGGCAAGAACGCCCCGGACGCCTCCCCGGGGCGTTCCCTTGACACCCGACTGACCGCCTCCGGTTAGTTTGGGGTCATGGAAGTGTTGCTGCTGGTGCTCATCAGCCTGGTGCTGATCGTGCCGATGGCCGGGCTATGGTCGGCGGGGCTGCGCTCGGGAGGCTCAACCGAGGGGGGCGAATGGGCCTGGGACTGACGCTTTTGCTGTTGGCCCTGCTCCTCTGGGTGGCCATCCCCCGGGAACCCCGGGGCAAAACCGCGCGGGAGGCCAAGTCGGGGCAGGGCCAAGCCCACCACGAACAACCCCAGCCCTTAGACTAAGGGCGTGCAAGCCCTGCCCCATCCCGCGGTACCCGCCTGGGCCTCGAGCGGGGCGGTCTTGCGGGCCAAGGCTTTGCAAGGGTACCTGGCCGAACTCGAGGGAGCCCTCAAAACCCATCAAGCCATCCCGCCCGTCACCGTGATGGTGCTGGGGGAGGCGGACTGGCGAGCCCGTACTCGTCACCCTTACGGCTTCCCCTTCCAGCGCACCAGCCTCAAGGAGGGCCTATACCTGTTCATCCCGGCCCGCTACCCCGAGCGCTTTGTCTGGCGGCTTCGGGAGGTGTTCATGCCCGCTACCCGGCGGGTCGGGAAACTGCCCGGACGGGTGGAGCACTTCCTCGATCTGAACCTGGGGCACGAGTACGCCCACGCCGTGCAGGTGGCCTGGGGCTTGCGCACCCGGGTGCGCTGGGTGGACGAGTTTGTGGCCAACTACCTCTACCTGTGGGCCTTGCACAAAGCCCGCCCCGAGCTTTACGGCCAGGCCCTGGCTTGGGGGGCCCTGGTCGCCGGGCTCGCCCCGCAGGAGCCTAGCTTGGGCAGCTACGACCGCAAACCCCACAGCCTCTCCGACCAGCTTTGGTTCCAGGGGCAGTTCACCACCCAGGCCGCCCGGCTGGTGGAGTCGGGCGGCAGTCAACTGCTCAGCGGGCTCTTGCAGGCCGCCCCGCTCAAGCGCTCCACTGTGCACAAGGTGCTGGTGGGGCTCGAGCCCTCCTTGCGCGAGTGGTTCGCCGGGTTCGCGCCGAAAAGACGGGCGGAGCGCATCACCTGGGAGAATCTGGGCTGAAGCCGGGCGCACCTAGCGCGGCGGGGCCACGTCGCCGGGGTTGCCCGTCTTGACCAGCCGGTTCACCCACTCCAAAAGCGAGGTATCCCCTACCTTGATCGTGTAGAACTCCGGGCGCGGGATCACGCAGTGCTGCCCCCCGGGGGCCACGAAGCTGAAGAAGTTGGGGCTGGCCCCTTTGATCGCGGCCAGGTTGCCCATGGCCCCCTGCACCCACTCCACCGCGGTGGCCTGGCTGGGCTGCCGCTCCCCCTTCATCAGGCCGTAGAAGAAGATCTGGGTGTTGTCCTGGGCGGTGGTGTACTGGGAGAGCACGTTCTTGGGGTAAGCCTTGGCGATGGCGGCGTAGATCGCGGGCAAGCGGATCTTCGAGGCATCGGCTTTGGCTGCGGCCAGGTCGGGAATCCAGTCCGGCAGGGCCCCCTCGGCCTTCCAGTTTTTGAAGCCGGTGCTGGCAAAGGAATCGTTGACCACGCCCACCCCGGCATCCCCCAGTTGGATCACCTTGGCGTTGGGGTACTGCCGCATCACATACGGCGCCCACATCACCGCGCCATAAGCGCCCGCGCTACACCCGGTCACGAAGACCGTATCGGGGTCTTTGCGGTTGGCGAAAAGCCAGTCTAAGGCCGCCTTGGCGTTGACCGCGCCCTTGTGCTGGATGGTGGTCTGGCCGTACTGCGCGGTGGCGTTTCCCCAGTGGATGTCCGCCGTACAGTACGGCACAAAGACGTGGGTCCAGCCATAGAAGGGGTTAGCGATGCTGAGGCGGTTATAGATGCCCTGGGCCAGGAAGAGTTCGCTCGCCTGGACGGTGCGGGTGTAGGTGGCGGTCTGGGGGTTGCAGTTGCCCTCGTTCCAGCAGGCCCCGCCCCCCTGGAAGTCCAGCACCACCTTGTTGGCGGCCCCGGGACTTACGTAGAACTTCCACGGCGAGCCGTCCGAGCACATCGTCCCCTCAGGGCCCGGGATCTCCAGCCAGCCGGGAGGCACGCGGCTCGAGGACTGAGCCAGACCGGACAACAGCAACCCGAAGAGCAAGACCAACAGCAGTCGCTTCATGTGGGTATCCCTCCTCCTCTCGCTTCGCGCGGCGACGGGCCTCAGTATACCTTGCTTTGGCCTACAACCCGGCGCCGACCTCGAGGTCCGCCCGCACCTCGCCGCGCTCGGTGGCGTTGCGCAGCTCGATCTTCTTCTTGATGCGCTTGAGGGTGGTGACCTCCTCCAGGGCCCGCTGGTCAAGGGTGTCCGAGATGAACTTGATCTGCTCGTTGATCTCGGGGATGGTGATCTGCTCGAGGGCGTTCACCCGACGGGAGGTCTTCTTGATCTCCTCACCGATCTTGCGCAGGCGGTTTTCGGTGTTGGCGACTTGCAAAATAGCCTCGGCCAGAACGCGGAACTGGCGGGCCGCCTCGAGGGTCGAGGGGCCGACCGCGATGGGGCTAAAGGAAAGCTCGCCGCCCCTTTGGGGTGGGTTGATCCGGGGAACCTTGACCCCGTAGAGGCTCTCCACCTGGAGCCCCACCTCGGTGCTGCCGCCGGAGAGCGACAACAGCTCTACCGCCTCGGGGCCGTCGAAGGACTTGGCCAAGAGGATGCGGAAGTAGGCTTCCTTGGCTGCGTTCTGCAAGGCCTCGCGGGCCGCGAGCGAGTCTTTGACCAAGGCGAAGAACTCCGCGATGAGGGCGTCCCGCTTGTTCTTCAAGAGGTCCGCCCCTTGGATCGCCAGGCGTTTTTGGTCGCGCTTGGCGAGGAGGGTGGAGCGGGTGGGACTGACCTGTTCAGCCATGGGCACCTCCGGTGCGCCAAACGCTCAGCCTTGATTCTCAGCGTCTTGCGTCTTGCGTTTAGCGTCTTGCGTCTTGCGTTTAGCGTCTTGCATCCTTTAAGCTCCCACCAGCTCCTCGAGCTTCCCGGTCTTCTGGTAGTACTGCTCGATGTACTCGCGGCGAATGCGCTTGAGTTCCGAGGGCGGGAAATCCGAGAGCAAGGCCCAACCGAGGTTGAGGGTCTCCTCGATGCTGCGGTCCTTCTGGCCCTGGTTGATGAACTTCTTCTCGAAGTTCTCGGCAAAGCGCAGGTACTTCTTGTCGGTTTCGGTGAGGGCATCCTCGCCGGTGATGGCCACCAGCCGGCGCAGGTTCACCCCGCGGGCGTAGCTGGAGAAGAGCTGATCGGCCAGCTCCTTGTGGTCGGCGCGGGTCTTGCCTTTGCCGATGCCGTTGTTCATCAACCGCGAGAGGCTGGGCTGGACGTTGATGGGTGGGTAGATGCCCTGCTGGGCCAGCTCGCGGGCGATGAAGATCTGCCCCTCGGTGATGTAGCCGGTGAGGTCGGGGATGGGGTGGGTGATGTCGTCGCCGGGCATGGAGAGGATGGGGATCTGGGTGACCGAGCCCTTTTTGCCGTGCACCACCCCGGCGCGCTCGTAGATCGAGGCCAGGTCGGTGTACATGTAGCCCGGGTAGCCGCGGCGGCCGGGGATCTCCTCGCGGGCCCCGCCGATCTCGCGCAAGGCCTCACAGTAGTTGGTCATATCGGTGAGGATGACCAGCACGTGGTAATCGTGCTCGAAGGCCAGGTACTCAGCGGCGGTGAGGGCCATGCGCGGGGTGAGCAGGCGCTCTACGGTGGGGTCGTCGGCCTTGTTGAGGAAAAGCACGCTGCGGGCCAAAGCCCCGGTGCGCTCGAACTCCTGCAGGAAGTAGCTCACCTCGCGCTGGGTGATCCCCATCGCGGCGAAGACCACCGCGAAGCCCTCGCCCTCGCCCAACACCTTGGCCTGGCGGGCGATCTGGGCGGCGAGTTCGTTGTGGGGCAGACCCGAGCCGGAGAAGATGGGCAGCTTCTGCCCGCGCACCAGCGTCATGTTCATGTCGATGGCCGAGACCCCGGTCTGGATGAACTCCTCGGGCTTCTCGCGGGCCACCGGGTTGATGGGCGAGCCGTTGATGGGCAGGCGCCGCTCGGCCACCACCGGGGGCAGCCCGTCGATGGGGCGCCCGATCCCGTTGAAGGCCCGGCCCACCATCTCCTTGGAGACTCCCAGGCGGGCCACGTCTTCCACCAGGCTCACCTTGGTGTTGGCGAGGTCGAGCCCGCTGGTCTCCTCGAACACCTGGAGCACGGTGTACTGGTCGGAAACTTCGATCACCTGACCGCCCCGCACCCGGCCCGAGCCGTCGGTGATGTTGACGATGGCTCCGTAGGCTAGGTCTTGGGCCCCCTCGAGGAACAACAGCGGCCCCGAGACGTAGGTGACGGCGCTGTATTCTTTCTTCAGCATTCCTTACCTCCTTAGGCCTTCACCCTAAAAGCACCCTCGAGCGCCTGGTCGAACTCGGCCTTGTAGGCGGGGAACTCGGCCTCGGGGACGTAGCGGGCCCGGCCCATCTTCTCGATCACCGGGTCGGAGAGGAAGTCGGCGATGGTCGCCCCGCGCTGCAAGGCGGCCTCGGCGGTACGGTACAGGCTCACGATCATCTGCATCATGCCGTAGGCCTTGCTCATCGAGCAACTGGCGTCCACCGGGTCGAAGCCGTTTTGCTGCAGGAAGTCCTCGCGGGTGATGCGGCCCACCTCGAGCGTGAGGCGCTCGGCGTCTTGCAGGGCGTCCGGCCCTACCAGCTGCACCACCTGCTGCAGGTCGGCTTCGCGCTGAAGGATGGTGATGAGCTGGGTGCGCAGCTCGGGGTAGTCGGGGGCCACATTCTGGCGGTACCAGGGCTCGAGGATCCCCAGGAACAAGGAGTACGAACGGGCCCAGTTGATCGCCGGGAAGTGCCGGGCGCGCGCGAGCTGGGCATCCAAGGCCCAAAAACCCCCGGTGATGCGCAGCGTAGCCTGGGTGACCGGCTCGGAGAAGTCCCCGCCCGCCGGGCTGACCGCGCCGATCACCGAGACCGCCCCCTGCTCCCCAGATAGGGTGATGACCTTGCCGGAGCGTTCATAAAAGGCCGAGAGGCGGCTGGAGAGGTAGGGCGGGTAGCCCTCCTCGGCGGGCATCTCCTCCAGGCGGCTGGCGATCTCGCGCAAAGCTTCGGCCCAGCGGCTGGTGCTGTCGGCCATGAGGGAGACCTTGTAGCCCTGGTCACGGAAGTACTCGGCCACGGTGATGCCGGTGTAGAGCGAGGCCTCGCGGGCCGCCACCGGCATGTTGGAGGTGTTGGCGATGAGGATGGTGCGGTGCATGAGGGGGCCGCCGGTCTTGGGGTCCTCGAGCTCGGGGAACTCCACCAGCACGTCGGTCATCTCGTTGCCGCGCTCGCCACAGCCCACGTAGACCACGATGTCGGCGTCGCCGTACTTGGCGATGCTCTGCTGGGTCACGGTCTTGCCCGAGCCGAAGGGGCCGGGGATGGCCGCGGTGCCGCCCGCGGTGAGCGGGAAGAGCACGTCCAGGATGCGCATCCCGGTCAGGAAGGGTTCGTTGGGGTCGAGCTTACGGGTGATGGGACGGGCCTTGCGCACCGGCCAGCGGTGGCTCAGGCGCAACACGGTGCCGTCCTCGAGTTCGGCGATGGCCTCGTCGATGGTGTACTCGCCCGCCGCCACGATGCGCTTGATCCGGCCGGCCTTGTCCGGCGGCACCAGGATCTTGTGGGTGAAGGAGAACTCCGGCACCGTGCCCAGCACGTCGCCGCCCTTCACCTCGTCACCGGGCTTTTTCATGGGGGTGAAGGCCCACCGCTTGTTGCGGTCGAGGGGGCTCACCTCGATGCCCCGGCTGATGTACATGCCGGAAGCCTGCTGGATCTTGTCCAAGGGACGCTGGATGCCGTCGAAGATGCCGTTGAGCATCCCCGGCCCCAGCTCCACCGCCAGCGGAAGCCCGGTGGTGACCACCTCTTCACCTACCTGGAGCCCGTTGGTGTCTTCGTAGACCTGCACGAAGGCGGTTTCACCGTCGAGGCGGATGATCTCGCCGACCAGCTTTTCCTTGCCGACGCGCACGATGTCGTACATCTTGGCGCCCTCGAGCCCCTCGGCGATCACCGCAGGTCCTGCGATTTTCTTGATGGTTCCCACTGCTTCGTCCTCCTCGTGTGAGGTTTTCCGGGGAGAGGGGCTAAAGCCACTCGGGTCCTAACCCCTTCACCCTTTGACCTCCCCTTATAACCTGATGTCAAAACCGATGGTGTCCCGCACCAACCGGCGCATGTAGAGCTTGGCATCGGTCCCGCCGCTAAAGGCCGAGAGCAGGTTGGGCAGCGACAAAAGCACCGGCACCTCGCGCCCGCGCATGGCCCGCTCGGCGGCGCGGTTGGGGTCGGGCAGTAGCCCCTCGTCCACCGCGATCAGGGCGTAGCGGTTGCTGGCGATCATCTCCGCGAGCTTGGAGGCCGCATCGGCGGGGTGGGCCGTGACCGCCTCGAGCCCGGCCAGCCGGAAGCCGGTGGCGGTGTCGGGGTCGGTGAGTACAGCGATCTTCACAGGAAGACCTCCTTCTCGATGGCCGCGACCGGCAGGCCGTAAAAGGCCCGCCGGGCCAGAAGCCGTACCCGGGCGGCTTCCCACTCCTTCTGGCGGATGTAGGCCAAGGCCATCCCCGCCCCCAGGGTGTCGCGCCCGCCCTGAAGGGCTTTGTCCAAAAGCGCCCGGCGCAACCCCCGCTCCAAAGCCGCCAGGTCGCGGGCTGAGGCCGCCGGGGCCAGGGGGGTCCCGGCCAGGCCCTCCAAAGCGGCCAGGTCACCCGAGGCCACCCGGCTAAAGAGCACCGGGGTGACCAGGCTCCCCCCCGGCACCAAGTAGCGCTCGGGGTCGGCCTGGGCCCCCAAAGCTTGCAGCTTGAAGGCGGTGGAGAGGTTGATCGCATCGACTTCGAGCGTGAAGTAGGAGGCCAAAAAGGCCTGGCCCAGCCGCCGGGCCCTCTCCAGCGAATAGGCGAAGAAATCCCGGTCCAAGGCCACTTCGATCTCGAGGAGATCCTGGGTCCGGGCGGCAGCCCCGCGCAGAGCCTTGGCCAGCGGGTGGGTGGGGAGTTGCAGCACCTGGGCCACCGAGGGCACATCGGGGGCCTGGAGCATGGCGTTCACCAGTATTTCCGGCAAGGTGCCGCCGGAGAGCCGGGCCTTGATCTCCTCGGGGCTTTGCCCCGTGGCCTTGCCGCGCAGGATGGCCTTGAGGTTGACCAGGTCGGCCCGCAACAGGGCCAGCGCCACCGCCTCACGCTCGGTTCCAGTGACCAGTTCGGGTAGGTCGGCCACGGTGCGGGCCAGGTGGCTCGAGACCGCCCGGTCCACGTCCGCCAGCCCATCTCCCACCAAATCCGGGCCGTAGATGGAGTCCCCCAGGGCGCGCACGAACTCCGGGAACGACTGGTTCATAGCCTGCTGGAAAAAGCTCTCCGGCAGAGTTTGGTGCCGGCGATTGCGCACCCGGGCGTTGAGGTAGGCGAAGGACACGGTCTACCCCCAGATCGCCTTGACGGCCCTGGCGGACAAGGCCTCCCAGCCCCGCTCGAGGCGCTCGGCCAGGGTGTTTTCCACGTAGGACTTCCCCCCCGCCGAGATCAAGCGCACCCCCAGGCGAACCGAGGGGTCGGTTTTGAGCTCGAGCCCCTTACTCTTGGCCCAACCCTCCAGGTGCTGGGCGTCGGCGGGGTTCACCACCAAGGCCTGGGGTTGGTCCACCCCGCGCAAGGCTTCTTCGGCCAGCTTGGCGAGGATGGCGGGGTAGTCGGGCTGCGAGGGCAAAGCCGCCAACGCCTGCTGTACCCCGGCTTTGACCTGGTCCACGATCTGGCCGCGTGAGCGGATACGGGCTTGGTTGACCACCAGTTCGGCCGCGCTCTCGGCCCGGCGCAAAGCCGCCTGACGCTCGGCCTCGAGCGCCTTCTGACGGCTGGCCTGGAGGGCTTCGGCGCGGGCCTGGGCGGCCTCCACCATGGCCCGGGCCTTAGCCTCCGCTTCCGCGGTGATGGCCGCGATCTCCGCACTTACTTCCTGTCTAAGGATGTCCTCAAGTTTGGACATTCAAACGCCTCTCTGTCTTCGTTCACAGGCCGCGCAACAAGAAGAAGCCCACGAAGCCGAAGATCACCAGCGTCTCGGGCAGCAGGAAGAAGATGAAAGCGAAGCCGATGTTGCGGCGGTCTTCCACTACGCTCCCTAGGGCCGCCGCCCCGATGGCCGACTGGGCCACCCCGGTGCCCAAAGCGCCTAAGCCCAGGGCCAGACCCATGCCGATGGCCTTAAGGCCGTCTTTCAGGGCTACCGAGGCATCCCCGGTGGCCCCCTGGGCCAGAGCCAACGCCGCGACCAAAACCAACGCCAACACCGTGAGAACTTTCTTTGCCATATCCTTTGCTCCTTCTCTCGTCTGGATAACCTAACCAACTACGAGGCTTCGCCGCGCACCGACCGGAAAGGCCGGTAGGGTTTGCCGCTCTCATCGTAGAAACCGAAGTTGGAAGCGAACTCGATCCACAGCAAACGAATGGGCTGGAGCACGTGCCCCAAGAGCGTCACCGCAGTGATGAGGATTACCATCAACCCACCCAGCAACAAGCCGAGCAGAACCCCCAGGATGCCGATGCTGTTGGCTAGGCCGAAGCCCACCTGGTTGGCCAGGTCATAGAGCACCGCCCCCGCTACCCCTACCGCGTAGATACGGATATAGCTGAGGATCTGCCCGCCCTTACCGGGAAGCTCGGCGATCATCAGCGGGATGCGGGCCAAGAAGACCGAGACCAGGAAGATGGCCAGCCCCACCGCGAGCAGGATGTAGGTAAGGGGAGCACCCTTCCCGGTCTGGAAGGTATAGGCGAAAGCCACCAGCCCCACCAGCCCGGCCAGGTAGCCCAACCCCTCCCAGAAGTGGGACATGTGCCGGTGCTTGTAGGCGTAATAGGCCCGTACACCGAAGGCGTAGAGCACCTGGAACACCCCGAAGGCCAGGCTGATCACGATCAGCAAGTTAGCGGTGCGCTCGAAGTCGAGGCGGTTGATGAGGATGGGAATGAGCCCCTTGGCCGCCTCACCGGCTTCCCCGTGATGGTTGGGGTCGTAGAAGACGTGGAGCTTTTCGAGGAAGGTCCCGAGGAATTCGCCGTAGAGGAAGCCCCACACCACCGCCCAGAAGGCCATCCAGCTGAGCACCTTGGAGAGCTGCCCGAGCACCTCCGGCCCCATCTTGGCTCCCAGGAAACCGATCTCGAGGGTCTCGCCGCGACGGGCATACCCGGCGAAAAGCCGCGCTGCCAGAAAGAACAGGAGGCCAAAAGCGATATCACCCACCACCATGCCGAAGAAGAAGGGAAAGGTGGTGGCGATCATCACCGTGGGGTCATAGCCGCCGTAGCGGGGGGTGTTGAGGAAGCCGTGCAGCAGCTCGAAGGGCCTGGCCCAGGCGGGGTTCTTGAGGGTCACCGGCACCTGGTCGGCCTCGTGGTGCTCGTCGACGGGCTCGAAGGTGTAGATGATCCCGTCCTTGAGCCGCCCCAAGGCCATCTCGACCCGCCCTTTGGCGTCTTGGGGAACCCAGCCCATCAGGGCGAAGCCGTACTTGCCCGCCGCCATATCCGCGAGCGAGCGCAGGCGGGCCACCTCGTCTTTGGCCCGGGTCCACAGGGCCTCTAGAGAATCCTTGGACTCCTGGGCGAGCTTGGCCACCTCTTCGCGGATACCCATCAGTTCCTCGGGGGCCAGCTTGCTGCGTTCGCGCATCCGAGCGGCAACCTGGGTCAGGGGAAGGGTTCCATAGACGGGGAAGCGCAGCTCAGCCAGCCCTTGCCGCGAAAGCGCGCTGCGGGCGGCCTCGAGGTCCCGGCGGAGCACCACCACCACCGCCGCCACCTGGCCCGGCAGGGCCTCCGACTCGAGCAAGAAGCGGTCTTCCAGGCTGGCCTGCAAAGCCGCCCGCACCGGCTCGAGCTCCTCGGCCTTGCTCACCAAAAAGGGGATCACCGCCAGGCGCTCACTCCGGTCAAGGCCGTGGGCGAGCCCGGCGAGGCGCTCCGCCACCGAACCAAAGAGCTGGATGGCCTGGAGCTCTTCCTCCAAGGCGGCCCGTTCGCGGCCCAGCACCTCGGCCCGTTCCGCCCACGGTTTGAGGATGGCCTCAGCGTCGGAGAGGCTGCCGGTGAATGGCTTGGTGGGGGTAGCGGATCTGCCCAGGATCCCCAGGGCGTGCTCAGCCCCCGCCGCCACCGCCTCCCAGCGCCGGAGTTCGCCGTCTTCCTCAGGGCTGAGACGGTACTCGCCCAGCTCCTCGGTGCGGAGGGGCTCGATGTGCACCACCCCGGCCCGCTGGAGCTCGGCCAGCAGTTCCTTAGCCAGCCGCTTGGGCCCCGCCACCATCAGTTTTTCCATCGTTGCGATCAGGGGATACCTCCTTCGGGGGTCAGGGGAGAACCTCCTTGAGCACCTCGTGAATCGCCCCCGTGATCCTAGGAGCAGCGGTAGCGCCTATCGCCTGGGCCTCGGCCTCGGCCTTTTTCCGGGCTTCGGCCTCGATCTTGGCCACCATCTCGGCGGTCTCGGCGCGGAACCGACTTTCCAGCTCACGCAGGCTCTGCTGGGCCGCTTGCTCGATGCGGGCTGCCTCCGCTTCGGCCTCGCTGAGCCTGGCCTGGGCTGCGCGGCGGGCTTCCTCCAACCGCCGGGTCAGTTCTTGCTCCTGCTCGGCAAGGCTCTTGATCAGTCCTTGGCTAGCCACCATGCCTCCTCTCGTACAACCCAAAAGTGGTGAGAAACTGCTCTCGTGAAAACCTGCGCAATCTAGCGCCCGTGGTATTGTATCGGGCTGCAAAGGCCAGTGTCAACGCGAACCACGGCGGCAGATGGACGGCCTGACAGAGGAGAGTCTACCCGCTGGAGCTCACGGTACATTGGTGCCGATCCAAGGTCTGCGTCCTTCCGCCCCGTTTCCCCTCCTTCCCAAGCCCATCTCTGCACTTGAGCCGGCCCCTCTCGGTTGCAGCATGCGGAGGCCGCCGCTTAGACTCGCCAAGGTGGAACCCTCCGCCCAGGCCAAGATCCGCGTGAGTCCCAAGGGGGCCGCCCGCCTACTGGCCCGGCATCCTTGGGTCTATAGAAGCGACGTTCAAGACGGCCCCCCAAAGCCGGGGCTGCATCCCGTATACGGCCCCAGGGGCCTGCTGGCCTGGGCCCTGTGGAACCCGGCCTCGGAGATCGCGGTGCGGGCCTTTGAATTTGGCGAGGTGCAGGACGCCGAGGCCGCCCTGCTGGAGAACCTGCGGCGGGCCCTCCAGCGCCGCAGAGGGGCGCTCGAGGCAAGCCCCGGCGGGGGCTACCGGCTGGTTCACGCCGAGGGGGACAGCCTGCCGGCCCTGGTGCTCGACTGCTACGCCGGGCACGTGGTCATGCAGGTGGGCTCCGCGGCCCTGGAGCCGCTGACCGAGGGACTGCTGGAGGTGCTGCTCGAGACCCTCCCGATCCGAAGCGTGCTGGCCAAGAACGACCAGAAAAGCCGGGTGCTGGAGGGGCTGCCCCAAGAGGTGAGGCCGCTATACGGGGACGTACCCGACCAGATCTGGGTCGAGGAGGGCCCGGTGCGCTACCGGGTGGACCCCCGCGAGGGGCAGAAGACCGGGGCTTTCCTCGATCAGCGCGACAACCGGCTGCGGCTGGAGGCCTTTGGCGGAGAGCGGGCCCTCGACGTGTTCAGCTACCACGGCTCCTTCGCCCTGCACCTGGCCCAGGGCTTCCGCTCGGTGACGGCGGTGGACTCCTCGGCCGACGCGCTGGCCCGCGCCCAGGACAACGCCCGGCACAACGGCCTCGAGCTCGCCACCGTCGAGGCCAACGCCTTCGAGTTCCTGCGCCAGGAGGAGAGGGCGGGGCACAAGTACGACCTCATCGTGCTCGACCCACCCGCTTTCGCCAAGAGCAAGCGCGACCTCGAGCGGGCCTACGCGGCCTACAAGGAGATCAACCTGCGGGCCATGAAGCTCCTCAAACCGGGCGGCATCCTGGCCACGGCCTCGTGCAGCCACCACCTACCCGAACCGGCCTTCTACGAGATGCTCTCCGACGCCGCCGCCGACGCCCACACGAGCCTGCGGGTCATCGAAAAGCGCACCCAGGGCTGGGATCATCCCATCCTGCTCAATGTGCCGCAGACTTTTTACTTGAAATTCGCCCTGCTCGAGGTACAGCCGTAGGGGAATCCTTCCCCCTTGCGCTTTGCACCCCCAGCCTCGACACTATGGGCTTATGGAACCCGCGCTCGATGACCTCCTGGAAAAACTGGGCAACCACCTGGTCTGGCGCATCGGCAAGGCTGAGGGCGAGGAGGTCTTGGTGGTGCGGGTGGGACTGGCCACCGCCGCGCCGCATTTCGGCCATCTGCCCCGGCTGCGCAACGTGCAAGACCAGGAGGTCGAGGAGTTGGTCAAATCGGGCGCAGTGCGGGTGGAGTGGGTGGAGTAGGGAGGATGGTGATCGGAGCCCAACCCGCCCCCCACCTTGCGGTGTTAGGATACTGCGGCCCTATGACCCTCGAGCGGACCTTCGAACTGCGCATCCCCGGCACCCCGGCTGAGCTCCTGGCCCCCGAGCGGGTGTTCGGCGGGCGTGCCCCCTTCCGCGACCTACGCCGCGAGGGCCAGCACCTAGTGGGCGAACTCGTGGCCTATACCCCCTTGATGGGTGACCTGCGTTTTCCCTTTCGCAGCCGTCTCCACCCCGAAGCCGAGGATCGGGCTTTGCTGGTAGCGCTCTCCCCGGCGGATGAACCCCCGGCTTTTTGGGCCGAACTCGCGGGTGAGGGAAAGGCGGAGGGCGGGGCGCTCGCCTACACCATCCGCGTGCGGCTCCACGCCCAGCTCCCGGAGGGGGAGAAGTGGGGCGGCAAGGCCCTGCAGCGCATGGCCGAGGCCGCCTTCGAGCGCACCATCAGCCGGGCGCTGGAGAACCTGGGATCGGTCCGCCGGTAACCTCGGACGGGGGCAAAGGCTGGCTATACTTGAGCAAGACCTGGCCGCGTCCTTGGGCCAGGGATGGCAGAGGGTTGGGCGCCTGAGATGAGGGAGGTGGACCGTGTTGGAGCTTCGCTACTTGGGACATTCGGCGGTTTACTTGAGCGACGGCAAGACCCGCATCGTGATTGATCCTTTCCTGAGCGGCAACCCCACCGCTCCGATCAAAGCCGATGAGCTCGAGGTGGACTACGTCCTGGTCACCCACGCCCACGGCGACCACTGGGGGGATAGCCTAGCCCTGGCCCAAAAAGGCGCCACCATTATCGGCACCGCTGAGATCGGCTTCTACGCGGAGAGAAAAGGGGCCAAGGCCATCCCGATGAACATCGGCGGGAGGCTCAAGACCGAGTGGGGCTCGCTCAAGCTCACCCCGGCCTGGCATTCGAGTAGCTTCCCCGACGGAACCTACGGCGGGATGCCCACCGGGATGATCCTGGAGTTCGGCGGGGTGAAGATCTATCACGCCGGGGACACCGCGCTCTTCAGCGACATGAGCCTGATCGGCAAAGGCGGGATTGGCCTGGCCTGTATCCCCATCGGGGATCACTTCACCATGGGACCCGATGATGCGCTCGAGGCCCTCGAGCTCTTGCGCCCCAAAGCGGTGCTGCCCATCCACTACAACACCTTCGCGCCCATCGCGCAAGACGGCGAGGCCTTCGCCAGCCGGGCCAGGCTCCTGGGCGTGGAGGGCCGCGCCCTGAAGCCGGGGGAGGTCTGGTCGCTGCAATGAACTTCCGGCACCTGGCCCGCAAGGACTTCAGGCTCGAGATGCTCCTGGGGCTGGGTCGCTTTTCCCAGGTCTACCTGGCCAAGGCCCCCGACGACACCCCGGTGGCGATGAAGATCCCCCGCAAGGAGGTGCGCAGCGACCCCAAGCTGGCCGATCGCTTCGCCCAGGAGGTGGGCCTCTCGCTGGCCCTCTCGCACAAGTACCTGGTGCGCGGTCTGGCCGGGAAGCCCTTCGGGGAGGAGGCGTTCTTGGCCCTGGAGTACATGGCCGAGGGCAGTCTGGAAGACCGCCTTGGCCACGGGGCGTTGCCGCGGGACGAGGTCGAGGTCTGCCTGCAGCAGATCGCCACGGCGCTGATCTTCCTGCACGACCAAGGGGTGATCCACCAGGACGTCAAGCCCTCCAACATCTACCGCAACCAGGGGGTATACAAGCTGGGTGACCTGGGCGTGGCCCGCACCCGGGAGAACTACCGTCTGGGCGAACGGGCCGGAAGCCCCTTTTACATGGCCCCCGAACTCTTCGCCGGGGGCGACCCCACCCCGGCTTCTGACAACTATTCGTTCGGGGTGCTGGCCTACGAACTCCTGACCGGCAGGCGGCCCTTCAGGGGCGAGACCTACGAGCAGCTCGAGTACGCTCACCTGCACCTGCCCGCCGCCCCCACCAACCTGCCGCAGCCCCTCGACCGGGCTTTGCGGGGCCTACTGGACAAAGACCCGGAGCGTCGCAAGACCCTCAAGGATTTCCTGGCCGTACTGGCCCACCCCAAGGCTCCGCCCCGGCCCAAAGAGAAGGAGCCTGAGCCCCCGGCTAAGGGCAAGGGGTTGTTCGGGTTGTTCCGCAAGAAGGGCGGATGACGCCCACCGGGTTATGCTGTTCCCAGTCCTAGCGGAGGTCACAGCATGTCCGAAGCCATCTGGCATCCCTCGGCGGCCTACACCCAGGGCAGCCACCTCGAGCGGCTCATGGGGAGGCTGGGGCTCCCCACTTACCAAGCCCTCTACGAGTACAGCATCCAAGACCTCGAGGGCTTCTGGGAAGCCACCCTGGGTGAGCTGGGCATCGAGTGGATGCAACCCTACCAGCGGGTCTTGGACGCTTCGCAAGGCCCGGAGTGGCCCAACTGGTTCCCCGGCGGGCGGCTCAACCTGGCCCATAACGCGCTGAGCCGCCACCTGCCCCACCGCGCCGAGCACACCGCCCTCATCTGGGAGGGCGAGGATGGGCAGGTCGTCCGCCTCAGCTACCGCCGGCTCGAAAGCGCCGTGGCCCAAGCGGCCAACGGCCTCAAAAGCCTCGGCGTCTGCAAAGGAGACCGGGTGGGGATCTTCCTGCCGATGCTCCCCGAGACCGCGATCAGCGCCCTGGCGGTAGCCCGCATCGGGGCCATCTTGGTGCCGATCTTCTCCGGCTACGCGGCCGAAGCCGCCGCTACCCGGCTGAACGACGCCGAGGCCAAGCTGCTCATCACCGCCGACGGGTTTTACCGACGGGGGGGGAGGGTCAATCTGATCCAGGCCGCACGGGAAGCCGCCAAGCTTTCCCCTTCGGTGGAGGGGATTTTGGTGGTGCAGCGCTTCGGGGAGGCGGAACTTCAACCCGGCGAGGCCGCCTGGGGCGACCTGATGAGTTCGCAGGACCCCGTGGCCCCCTACGAGCCCATGGACAGCATGGACCCCTTCATGCTGATCTACACCTCAGGCACCACCGGCAAGCCCAAAGGCACCGTGCATTACCACGCGGGCTTCCCCCTCAAAGCTGCCCAGGACATCGCCCACCTCTTCGACCTGCGCCAAGGTGAGATCCTCTTCTGGTTCACCGACATGGGCTGGATGATGGGGCCGTGGGCCATCCTGGGTGGGCTCACGGTGGGGGGCACGGTGTTCCTCTACGAGGGCGCCCCCGACTTTCCCAACGCGGGCCGGTTGTGGGCGATGTGCGAGCGCCACGGCATCACCCACCTGGGCATCTCCCCCACCCTGGTCCGTGCGCTGATCCCGCACGGCGAGGAGGCGGTGACGGAGCACGACCTCTCCAAGCTGCGGGTGCTGGGCTCGACCGGCGAGCCTTGGAACGAAGAGCCCTACAAGTGGTTCTTCCGGGTGGTGGGCGGGGGCCGCTGCCCCATCATCAACTACTCCGGCGGCACCGAGGTCGGCGGGGGCATCCTGGGCTGCACGGTGTGGCGCCCGATCAAGCCCGCGGGCTTCAACACCGCCGTGCCCGGCATCAAGGCAGCGGTGCTCGACGAAAAGGCCCAGCCCGTTACCGACCAGGTGGGCGAACTCGCGGTGCTGGGCCCCTGGCCGGGGATGACCAAGGGCTTCTGGCGCGACCCCGGGCGCTATCTGAGCACCTACTGGTCCCGCTTTCCCGGCGTGTGGGTTCACGGCGACTGGGCGCTGCTCGACCACGAGGGCCACTGGACCATCCACGGGCGCAGCGACGACACCCTCAAGATCGCGGGCAAGCGGGTCGGCCCGGCCGAGATCGAGAGCGCTGCCGTCGCCCATCCGGCGGTCAAAGAGGCCGCGGCCATCGGGGTTCCGCACGAGATTAAGGGCGAGGGCGCGGTGGTCTTCGTGGTGCTGAAGCCGGGCAACCAGCCGAGCCCGGAACTTTCCCAAGCCATCGGGGATCAGATCGCCGCGGGGCTCGGGAAAGCCCTCAAGCCCGAGAAGGTCTTCTTCGTGGCCGATCTGCCCAAGACCCGCAACGCCAAGGTGATGCGCCGGGTGATCCGCGCAGCCTATCTGGGCCAGAATCCGGGAGATCTATCCGCGCTGGAAAACCCCCAAGCAGTCGAAGCCATCCGTTTGGCCAATGCATAATCGGCCCCTCTCGAGGCCGATGTTTTCAAACCCAACCGGCTACTTCCCAGCGGTCGCTTTCTTGGTGGTGGTCTTCTTCGCCGCGGGTTTGGCCGCCGCTTTAGCCGGAGCCTTGGCCGCAGGTTTCGCCGCAGCCTTCTTGGCCGCGGGCTTGGCCGGGGCCTTGGCCGCAGGTTTCTTGGCCGCAGTCTTCTTCTCAGCCATGGAGTCACCTCCTTCCCGGGTGGAGTGGGATAATTTTCATGATCCCTGGCTGACAATATACCACATATTGTGGATTTTGCACCTGTTGACACCACCTATAGGCCTTCACCTACACCGCATGGCCAAGCCCACACGCCCAAGCCCTCGGCGTGTAAACTGCGCACATGCTAGATGCTAAAACGCTTGCTCTGGCACAGGATGTACGCGCCCTTCTGGCCAGAGGTCTCGAGGCTTTGTCGCGCACCTCGATTGACCCGAGACCCCTTCGTCAGGCGCTCTCTGACCTCGAGGGACCGTTTATGCTGGTGGTTTCCGGCGAATTCAACAGCGGAAAATCCAGCATCCTCAACGCACTTCTCGGCGCAGAGCTTCTAAAAGAAGGGGTCACCCCGACCACCGATCGGATCAACCTCATCACCTACGGGGAGCAGGCCAGGCTCGAGCCGCAGGGCCCTGATCTGACGCTGATCTACTTGCCGCACGAACTCCTCAAGAATCTACGGATGGTGGACACCCCCGGCACCAACGCCATCCTCCAGCATCATCAGGTGCTCACCGAGCGCTTCTTGCCGCGGGCCGACCTGATCCTCTTCGTCACCAGCGCAGATCGCCCTTTTACCCAGTCCGAAGCGGAGTTCTTGGGGCTGATCAAGGCCTGGGGAAAGAAGGTGGTGTTGCTCGTCAACAAGCTGGATCTGCTCTCCCCCAGCGAACAAGGGGAAGTGCTCGAGTACGTGCGCAAAGGTGCGATGCAAACCCTCGGTCAGAGCGTGCCGGTATTTGGTCTTTCCGCACGGCGGGCCAAGCAGGGTGAAAAACAAGGCAGCGGCCTAGCCGATCTCGAGGCCCATATCCGCAAGGTGCTCACCGGTGAGTCGGCCAAGATCAAGCTGGGTTCGCCCTTGGGGGTGCTGCTCAAGCTGGTGGGGGAGGCCCGGCCGCAGCTCGAGCGCGAGCTGGCCGAAAACCGCCAGCAGCTTACGGCCTGCGCCGAGCTCGAGGCCCTTTTAGCCCGCCATCTGGAGCGTACCCGGCGTGATTTTGATGGGCAGATCGCGCTCGCCCTACAGGTGCTCGACGAGGTGCGCGAGCGCGGCGAGCGCTGGCTTGACGAGACCGTGCGGCTTTCGCGCATCCTCGACCTGATCAACGCCAGCCGCATCCAGGATTCGTTCATGCGCGAGGTGGCGCAAAACAGCAACCAGATCTTGGAGCGCAGCGTGCAGCAGTCCTTGAATTGGCTGGCCAGGAAAAACCAGGAATTGCTCGAGGATGCCCTGGCTCTGCTGCGCGAAGCGCCGGGGGTGCTCCCGGCCCGCGCAGACGGCGAGCCCAGCGTGGAGCAGGCCATCCAGCGGGCGCTCGAGCGCTACCGCCCCGATGACGAAGCGGTGGTGCTGCGCGAACAGATCCAGCTCGCCCTGCAGCAGACCGCCTTGGCGAGCCTGGGAGGGGTGGGGCTGGGCGCGGGGCTGGTGCTCGTCCTGCAAAGCCTGGCCGCCGACGTCACTGGGGTAGTGGCGGGCCTGGTCGCGGCGATCCTGGGCCTCTCGATCCTGCCTCGCCGCAAGGACCAGGCCAAAAGCCGCCTGCGCGAGCGCTTGGCCGAGGTGCGCTCGAGCCTGGAGGCTGCGCTGGGCCAGGCTTTGGGGCTCGAACTCGAGCGCTCCACCGAACGCTTCCGGGCCCTCTACCGCCCTACCTGTAGCGCGCTCGAGGCGGTAAAGGAACGCATCACCCAGCAGCTAGGGGAGTTTGAGCAGCTCGAGCGCGAGGCGCTGGACCTGCGCGAACGGCTTTAGCAAGGCGGGGTTTCCCTCAGAACTTGTCGAAGAGGATGGCCCGCTTGACCTCTTCGATGGCCTGGGTCACCGGGATCTCGCGCGGGCAGGCCTCGGTGCAGTTGTAGGCGGTGCGGCAGCGCCACACGCCGGTGCTCGCACCCAGCGCCTGGAAGCGCTCGCGCGCACCCCGGTCGCGGCTGTCGAAGATGAAGCGGTGGGCCTGCACGATGGCCGCCGGGCCCACGTAAGTGCCGTTGACCCAGAAGACCGGGCAGCTGGTGGTGCAGGCCGCGCAGAGAATGCACTTGGTGGAAGCGTCGAAAATTTCGCGGTCTTCGGGGCTTTGCAAGCGCTCCCGCTCGGGCGGCGGCTCGTCGTTGATGAGGTAGGGCTTGACCGCGCGGTAGGCGTCGAAGAAGGGGTCCATGTCCACCACCAGGTCCTTCTTCACCGGCAGGCCACGGATCGGCTCCACGGTGATGCTGGGCCCCAGGTCCTTGACCAGGGCCTTGCAGGCCAGGCGATTTCTGCCGTTGATGAGCATGGCATCTGAGCCGCAGATGCCGTGGCCGCAGCTTCGCCGGAAGGCCAGGGTGCCGTCTTGGAAGTATTTGATCTTGTGCAACAAGTCCAGCACCCGGTCCATCGGCTCGGATTCGACCTGGTAGGTCTGCCAGTGCGGCTTGGCCGCCCCGTTGGGGTCGTAACGCAGGATTTTGAGGGTGACTTGCATTGGGTCTCCGTCGTACGGCCTCAGTATGTCCTCGCCTTGGGCTCAAACTTGCCCAGCACCACCGGCTTGTAGCGGAAGCAGACTTTGCCGCCCTCCTGCTTGAAGACCAGGGTGTGTTTGAGCCAGTTTTTGTCGTCGCGCTCGGGATAGTCCTCGCGGGCGTGGGCGCCGCGGCTCTCGCGGCGGTTGAGGGCGGAGTGCACGGTGGCCTCGCTGACCTCGAGCAGATACCCCAGCTCGATGGCCTCGACGAGTTCGGTGTTGTAGCGCTCACCCTTGTCCTGCACGCCGATATACCGGTAGCGTTCGAACAGCTCCTTGAGTTCTTCGGCCCCCCGGGCGAGCAGTTCCTCGGTGCGAAACACCGAGGCGTAGTCTTGCATGGTCTGCTGGAGCGCGGTGCGGAGCGAAGCCACCGACTCCTTGCCGCTTTGGTTGCGCAACCGCTCCACCCGCTCCCTGGAGGGCCCCGACACCTCGGGCGAGAGGTCGTAGAACTCGGCGCTCTTGGCGAACTTAGCCGCCGCGATCCCCGCCCTTCGCCCGAACACCACCAGGTCGCCCAGGCTGTTGGTGCCCAGGCGGTTGGCCCCGTGGAGGCTCACGCAGGCCACCTCACCCGCGGCGTACAGGCCGGGGATGATGGTATTCGAATCGTCGGCGATGACCTCTCCCCACAGCGTGGTGGGGATGCCCCCCATCGCGTAGTGGGCCGTGGGCATTACCGGTACGGGCTGTTTGGTGGGGTCCACCCCCAGGTAGATCTGGGCGAACTCGGAGATGTCGGGGAGCTTTTTGTGGATGGTCTCCGGCGGCAGGTGGGTGAGGTCTAAGAGCACGTGGTCCTTGCGCGGGCCAACCCCCCGCCCCTCACGCACCTCGAGGTACATGGCCCTGGCCACCATATCCCGTGGGGCCAGGTCCTTGATGGTGGGGGCGTAGCGCTCCATGAAGCGCTCACCCGAGTCGTTGCGCAGGATGCCGCCCTCGCCGCGGGCCCCCTCGGTGAGGAGGATGCCCAAGGGAAAGAGGCCGGTGGGGTGGAACTGGTAGAACTCCATGTCCTCCAGGGGCAACCCCTTGCGGTAGAGGATGGCCTGCAAGTCCCCGGTGAGGGTGTAGGCGTTGGAGGTCACCTTCCAGGCTCGCCCGTATCCGCCCGAGGCGATGATGATGGCCTTGGCCTTGAAGGTGTGAATCTCCCCCGTGGCCAGCTCGTAGGCGACCAGCCCCTTGGCCACTCCGTCCTCGAGGATCACGTCCAGCACGTGGAACTCGTTGTAGAAGGTGAGGTTGTGTTTGACGCACTGCTGGTAGAGCGTCTGGAGGATCATGTGCCCGGTGCGGTCGGCAGCGTGGGCGGCGCGGTGCACGGCAGCTTTGCCATACTCCTTGGTGTGCCCGCCGAAGCGCCGTTGGGCGATTTTGCCGCTGGGCAGTCGGTCGAAGGGCAGGCCCATGTGCTCGAGCTCGATCACCGCCTCGATGACCTCCTTGGCGAAGATCTCAGCGGCATCCTGGTCGGTGAGGTAGTCCCCCCCTTTGATGGTGTCGAACATGTGCCATTCCCAGTGGTCCTCCTCGACGTTGCCTAAGGCTGCGCCGATTCCGCCCTGGGCGGCTCCGGTGTGCGAACGGGTCGGGTAGAGCTTGGTGACGACCGCCACATCGGCCCCCCCCTTGGCCGCGTACAGGGCCGAGGTGAGGCCCGAGCCACCCGCCCCCACTACGATCACGTCGTGTTGGTGTGCCATGCCTTACCTCGAGAAGTCGTGGTTGAGCAGGGAGATACTCCCGATCAGGAAGACCAGCACCCCCAGGCTGTAGACCACGGCCTTGGTGACAAAACGCCGGCCGGGGTCTTTGATCCAGTCGTCCATCACGTAGCGGGTGCCGTTCAGCCCATGCAGAAGGGCCAGACCCAAGATCACCAGATCGTAGATTTTCCAGGTGGTGTTGGATAAGCGCTGGGCCACATAGTCGTAGTTGACGGTGTTCACATCGATGAGCACGAAGTTCATGTAGATGTGCCCGAGCACCAAAAACACCAACACCAGCCCCGAAAGGCGCATAAACACCCACCAGGCCAGCTCGAGGTTGGTTCCGGCCTGGGCTTTGGCGTCCTGATAACGGCGAGCGCGGATAGCCATGGATTACCCCCCGTGTTGGGTTGCCGCCGCGATGATGCGCGGCACGGTGATGATCAGACCCGGGATGGCCGCGGCTACGCACAGAAAGAGCACGCCATACCAGAGCTCTTTCTGGTACTTGACCCCCCAGCTGGTAAAGTCCATCAGGATGATGCGCAGCCCGTTGAAGGCGTGATAGAGGGCCGCCGCCGTCACCAGCAAAAGCCCCACCTGGAAGATCGGGATGTGAAAAAAGGCCATCAGGCGATTCGACACCTGCGGTCCCCACATCGCCGAGGAGATGTTCAGGGTATGCAGCAGCAACCAAAATAGCAGCGCAATCCCCGAGAGCCGGTGTAGGAAAAAAGCCCACTGCCCTTCTCTACCGCGATACATGGTTCCTCCCGTGTTCGTTCACGCCCCCCATGATAACACCGTCTAGATGGGCCAATGTAGCTTGGCAAGCGCTCGAGCCGGCCGAGGTGAGGCCAGCGATCCCAGCCCTCCGCCCCACTTCTCCCAGGCCTTGACACCCCCACCCCCCCTCCCCATAATTGGGGCGTGGCATCTGGGGGGTAAAGCCGGGCGAAGCACGGCCAACCCAGGGAAAACCCCTTGGAGGATCATGCGTTGGAACTCTTTGGCTTTGGCCCTCACCTGATGATTGATGGCTACAACGCCAACCCCCAAAAACTAGCCGATGCCGAACTCGTCCGGCGTGTTCTGGATGAGCTTCCGGTGGAGATGGAGATGACCAAGGTGCTGCCGCCTTTCGTCTACCGCTACGGCGGCAAGCCCGGTCAGGCCGAGGGTGTCACCGGCGTGGTGATCATCGCCGAGAGCCACCTGGCCATCCACACCTTCCCCGAGAAGGGCTTTATCAGCGTGGACATCTTCTCCTGCAAGCCCTTTGATCTGGGGAAAGCGGTGCGCTCGGTGATCGAGCGCTTCGAGATCGGTCGCTACGAGACCTACTTGATCAACCGGGGCAAGGAATTCCCCAAAGACCCCGAACTGGCTCGGCAGATCGTGATGGGGGAGCGGGAGTACCTGCAAGCCCGAGTGGGCTAACCCCGCCCGGTTGTACAAACCTCTCCGACGCGGAGAGGTTTTTTCTTAGCGCCCGCGACGGCCTTACCGCGAGCGTTCCCTCCCCAAAGCTGTGTAGGACCTCTCTGGTACACCACATTGACAAAGCTACACCGCCTTCCATACCCTTACGGCAGAGAGGTGAGCATGAAGGGCATCGAAATCCGGGGCGCGGAGGTCCCGGCCTCCAAGGAGATTCTGACCCCCCAAGCCCTGGCCTTTGTGGCCGGGCTGCAGCGCGAGTTTGGCGCGGTGCGCAAGGGGCTTTTGCAGCGCCGGGCCGAGGTCGCCGCCCGGATCCGGGCAGGGGAAAAGCCGGGCTTCCTCGAGCACACCCGCTTCATCCGCGAGGGCGACTGGAAGGTGGCCCCGGCCCCCCCCGACCTCGACGACCGCCGCACCGAGATCACCGGCCCGGTCGAGCGCAAGATGATGATCAACGCGCTCAACTCGGGGGCTAAGGTCTTTATGGCCGACCTCGAGGACGCCCTCTCCCCCACCTGGGCCAACGTGATCCAGGGGCAGCAAAACCTCATGGACGCGGTGCGCCGCAGCATTAGCTTCACCAGCCCGGAGGGCAAGGAGTACCGCTTGGCCGAGAAGACCGCCACCCTGGTGGTGCGCCCGCGCGGCTGGCACCTGCTGGAGCAGCACCTGTGGGTGGATGGAGAGCCGGTCTCGGCCAGCCTGTTCGACTTCGGTCTGTACCTGTTCCACAACGCCCACGAACTGCTCGGGCGGGGCTCAGGCCCCTACTTCTACCTGCCCAAGCTGGAGAGCCACCTCGAGGCCCGCCTCTGGAACGACGTGTTCAACTTCGCGCAGGACTACCTGGGCATCCCCCGCGGCACCATCCGCGCCACCGTGCTCATCGAGACCATCCTGGCCGCCTTCGAGATGGAGGAGATCCTCTACGAGCTGAAGGAGCACGCCGCCGGGCTCAACGCCGGGCGCTGGGACTACATCTTTAGCTGCATCAAGAAGTTCGCCACCGAGGACGTGATCTTCCCCGACCGGGCCCAGATCACCATGACCGTGCCCTTCATGCGGGCCTACACCGAGCTCTTGGTGCGCACCTGCCACAAGCGCGGGGCCCACGCCATCGGGGGGATGGCGGCCTTCATCCCCAGCCGCAAGGACCCCGAGGTCAACGCTCGGGCCATCGCCGCGGTGACCAAGGACAAGGAGCGCGAGTCGGGCGACGGCTTCGACGGCACCTGGGTGGCCCACCCCGACCTGGTGCCGGTGGCCATCGGCGTCTTCGACCGGGTGCTGGGCGAGCGGCCCCATCAGAAAGACCGCCTGCGCGAGGACGTCGAGGGCCAGGTGCGCCCCCAGCAGCTCATCGACTTCCACGTGCCCGGCGGCCGCGTCACCGAGGCCGGGGTACGCAACAACATCAGCGTGGGCCTGCAGTATATGGCGGCCTGGCTCGGCGGTTCGGGCGCGGTGGCCATCTTCAACCTGATGGAAGACGCGGCTACCGCCGAGATCTCTCGGGCCCAGCTCTGGCAGTGGCTGCACAAGGGGGCCAGGCTGGAAGATGGCCGCCCCTTTACCCTCGAGCTGTACCGGCAGCTCAAGGCCGAGGAGATGGCCAAGCTCAGCGGGCTCAACAACCTGGAGGCGGCCGCTGAGCTACTGGACGAGCTGGTGCTCCAACCGGAGTTCAGGGAATTCCTCACCCTGCCCGCCTACGAGCGCCTGGGCTAGCCCGGGAGGTCCTGTAGGGGGTGGGATATCCTGGGACGGATGCTCACCCGTCTGACCCTATTGCTGTTCGTGCTGTACGCCCTGCCTTGGCATCTTTGGCCGGGCCTGCTGGCCGGGGCTGGGCTTTTCGGGCTGCTCTGGCGGAGCCGCTACCGGGATGGTTTTCTCTGGTTCGCCAGCCTGCCGGGGCTGTACCACTTCTGGGGGGCCTCCCTGCAGACCCCTAGCCTCGCGGCCGCCTTCAGCGACTGGGGGCTCACCGCGGTCGGGCTGCTCTTGTTTGGAGCGGCGGCGCGGCAGGAAGGCTGGGCGGTGCTGTGGTTGGTTCCCCTCTTGATCCTGCGCCTGGACGGGACTGCCCTGGCCCTGCTGGTGCTGGCCCACGCGGTGCATGTCCTCGAGCGCGAACGGCTACGCTCGAGCGAGGTGGGCCGGCCCTTGGGCTGGACCCGCACCGCCCTGTTCGCCGCCCTCGGGCTACTGGGGCTTTTGGCCCTGGCCCTGGCCGCCCTACCGGTGCGGGTCTCGCTCGACCTGGGGGGTTACCCCAGCCCGAGCGCCCCGGTTCAGCCCAGCCCCCCCTGGAGTGAGCCCGGCTCGGGGCCCCCCGAAAGCCTTCGCCCCCGGGTGATCCCGGCTGAACCCACCCCCTTCAGCCGCTTCGCCGAGCGGGCCGGTCAGGCCCTGCTGCCGGTCATCCTGGGTCTGGCCGCCCTGACCCTCTCGCTGTTGGGCTGGGCGGCGCGGCGGGCCCCGCCCAGCCGGCGCCGACCGCGCGGGTTTTACCTGGTCCCTCTCATCCTGGCGGCTTTTTTTGGGGTGATGCTCTTGGCCTGGCTGGGAACCCATCCACAAGCCGAGCTCAGCGGGACGGCCCCCCTCTCCCTACCCGGCCTCGGCCCGTCCGCACCGGAAGGAGCGGCCCGTCCGCTCCCCCCGCCGATCCGGCAGGGGGTGGACTGGGCCTACGCCCTTGGCCTGGGGATGGCCCTGGTCACGACGGCGGGCCTCGTGCTCCTGGCCCTGGCCTTGTGGCGCGGCCTGCGCGAGGCGGCGCAGAGCCCGCAAGTGCCCTCCCGCCTGCCGCCCGGTGCGCCCCCCGGCGAAACCCCCTCAAGCCGCATCCGCCAGGCCTACCGGCGCTTTCTGCAGCAGATGCAGCGCCAAGGCCTGCCCCGCGCCCCCTTTGAGAGCCCCCGGGAGTACGCCCAGCGGCTGGGCACGCTGGCCCCTGGTGCTCTGCCGGCGCTATGCGAACTCACCGAACTCTACGAACCGGTCCGCTACGGCCGCTCGAGCCAGGAGGCCAAAGCCGAGCGGGCCGAGGCGCTGGCCCAAACCCTACCGGCGCTCTTCAGCGAGAGGCAGACCCCATGATCCGAAACTGGTACGAAAAGCTACAGACCAACCTCGAACAGGCCATCGTGGGCAAAACCCGGGAGATTCAGACCGCCGTGGCCACCCTGCTGACCGGGGGACACCTGCTCCTCGAGGACGTCCCCGGAACCGGCAAGACCACCCTGGCCCGGGCGCTGGCCAAGAGCCTGGGGCTGGAGTTTCGCCGGGTACAGTTCACCCCCGATCTGCTCCCCTCCGACCTCACCGGGGTGTATGTCTACCTAGGAGGAGGCTTTGAGTTCCGGCCCGGCCCCCTCTTTACCGGGCTGCTGCTGGCCGACGAGCTGAACCGGGCTACGCCCAAGACCCAGTCGGCCCTGCTCGAGGCCATGCAAGAGGGTCAGGTCACGCTGGAGGGCAAAACCCACCCGCTGCCCAAGCCCTTTTTGGTCATCGCCACCCAAAACCCCATCGAGCAAGAGGGCACTTACCGGCTCCCCGAAGCCCAGCTCGATCGTTTCACCGCCCGGATCAGGCTGGGATATCCGGCGCGGGAAGACGAGCGGGTCATGCTGCGGCGCCTGCGCCAGCACAACCCGCTGGAGGCGCTCGAGCCGGTCACCTCGGCAGCGGAGGTGCTGCAGGTGCAAAAGCTGGTGCGACAGGTACGGGTAGAGCCTCCCCTGGAGGATTACCTGCTGGCCCTGGTGGCGGCGACCCGCGAGGCCGAGGGCGTGGTCCTGGGGGCCTCGCCGCGGGCCGCGCTGGCCCTGGAGCACTTCGCCCAAGCCTTGGCGGCCCTGGAGGGCCGCGATTACCTCATCCCCGACGATCTCAAAGCCGCGGCCATCCCCGTACTGGCCCACCGCCTGGTACTCTCCTATGAAGCCCGCTTGGAAGGGCAAAGCGCCGAGGGCCTGCTGCGCGAGATCCTGCAACGGACTGCGGTGCCGGTGGAGGCCTGATGGCCTGGTTCTGGCTGCTCCCGCTGGCCCTGCTCGCGGCGATCCTGCTGGCCCCGAGCCTGGTGCGGGGGAGCGCTTGGGTGCGGGCCGGGAAGCGGCGTCTTTTCCCCCACCGAACGGGGGAAGGCCAGATGCACGCCACCCTGGTGAGCCCCCTGCCGGTGTACGTGCGGCTCGAGCGGGAAGGCTCAGGGGCGCTGGGGCTGCTGCCGGGAGGGGTGTGGGCCCTGGCCTTTGGGCGCTGGGGGTGGGCCGAGGCCCTGGCCTATACCCCTCGCCGTCGGGGGGAGCACCCCTTGCCTGGGGTGCGGGCGTTTGCCCGCGATCTGCTGGGCTTGCGCGAGGTCGAGGTGCGCTTGAGCCTGGAGCAAGACCGCGTTTTGGCCTATCCCGAAGCCTTCGGCCTGCTCTCCCCCGACCTGCGCCTGACCCTACTGGCCGACGGCCCCGAGGCGGCGGGCGGCCTGGAAGACCCCTCCCGCTTCGCCGGGGTGCGCCCCTACTCCCCTGGCGACCCGCTCTCCCGCTTTCACTGGAAGGCCACGGCCCACCACGGCCAGCCCATGGTACGGGAGTTCGCCCGGGTGCGCTCGAGCGGGGTCTGGCTGCACCTCGACCTCGAGGCTACGGGCAAGCCGGGGGAGATCTACCTCGAGCACGCCGCGGCCCTGGCGGCGAGCCTCTTGATCGCGGCGGAAGAGGCCAACCTGGCGGTGGGGCTTTCCGTGGGTGCCGAGCGGGTCGGGCTGGGGCGCGGGGGCGAACACCTGGCCCGGATCCTGGAGGGGCTGGCTCGAGCCCGCCTGGAAAGACCGGCCCACCCGGTCCCGATCCCGCCGCCGGGGGTCAACCTGTTGCTCCTCACCCAGGAGGCCTCCAGCGCGGTCATCGAAGGAGCCCTGCGCGCACGGGCCAGGGCCAGCCGGGTCCACCTCATCGCCCTGCCCGAGGGGTTTTACCTCAGACCCGGCGAGCGGGGCCGCCCGGTGTTCGGCAAGACCGAGGGGGTGCTGCGGCTGCTCAAGAAACGCCATCTGCTCGAGGCCGAGGGGGTACGGGTGCACATCCTGCGCGGCAACCAGAGCATCTTGCGCATCGCGGAGGGGTAAGCCGACCTTGCGCCTACCCGGCTGCGGCGGGATAATTCAAATCACCGGAGGTCTTGTGCGCCATCCGCCTGTGGAAAAAGCCTCGTTTCTGGCCGAGCTGTCCCAGATCTTCCCCAAAGATCGCCGGCTCGACCAGGCCGCCCAGCTTTCGCCGTATGAGTCGGACGCCCTCACCGCCTTCCGGGCTAGGCCGCTGGCGGTGGTGCTGCCGGAGAGCGGCGAGGAGGTGATCCGAGCGGTTCGGCTGTGCGCGAAGCACCGGGTTCCCTTCGTGGCCCGAGGCTCCGGCACCAGCCTCTCCGGTGGCTCGCTACCCATTCCTGGCGGTCTGGTCATCGGCCTCAACCGCATGAACCGGCTGCTCAAGCTCGATCCCAAAGAGCGCATCGCGGTGGTGGAGCCGGGGTTTATCAACCTCAACGTGAGCAAAGCCGCCGAACCCCATGGGCTCTACTACGCCCCTGACCCCTCCTCCCAGCCGGTCTCGACCATCGGGGGCAACCTGGCCTTCAACTCCGGTGGGGCGCACTGCCTCAAGTACGGCATGACCTCCAACCACGTGCTGGGGGCCAAGGTGGTGCTGCCCGAGGGCGAGGTGGTGGAGCTCGGCGGGGAGAGCCTCGAGGGGGTCGGCCCGGACTGGCTGGGGCTGTTCGTGGGCTCGGAGGGGCTACTGGGCATCGCCTTTGAGATCACCCTGCGCCTGTTGCCCAGGCCTGAGCGTTACCACACCGTCCTGGCCGCCTACCGCTCGCTGGAGCAGGCCGGGGAGGCGGTGGCGGCGGTGGTGGCCAGCGGACTGTTGCCGGGGGCCATGGAGATCATGGATTCCTTGGCCATCGAGGCCGCCGAGGCCGCGGTGCAGGCCGGGTACCCCAAGGGAGCTCGGGCCCTCCTCATCGTGGAGCTCGAGGGCGAGACCCCCGAGGTCGAAGCCGAAGCCCGCGAGCTGGCCCGGGTGATCGAGGCCTCCGGGGCTTACGAGGTGCGCCTTGCCCAAAGCGCCGAGGAGCGCTTGAAGATCTGGAAGGGTCGCAAAGCCGCCTTCAGCGCGGTGGGCCGGCTATCCCCTGACTACATCGTGCAGGATGGCGTGGTGCCGCGCGGCAAGCTGGGCCAAGCCCTCTTTGAGATCGAGCGCCTCTCGGAGGCCTACGGTCTGCGCGTGGCCAACGTCTTCCATGCCGGGGACGGCAACCTGCACCCGCTGGTGCTGTACGACGGCAAGAGGCCGGGGGAGCTCGAGCGGGCCGAGGCCCTGGCCGGGGAGATCCTCCGGCTCTGCATCCGGCTCGGCGGCTCGATCACCGGCGAGCACGGGGTGGGCATGGAGAAGCGCCAGTACCTGGGGGAGATGTTTGGGGAGGACGACCTGGAGGCGATGCGGCGCATCCGCCGGGCCCTGGACCCCGACGAGCTTTCCAACCGGGGCAAGATGTTTCCCGGCGCCGACGCTCCCGCCCTCAAGCTGCACGGGGCCCACCCGCTCGAGAGGGCCGGGGTGATCTCGCGTGAGTGAGGTCGCAACAACCCTACGTCCGGCCAGCCCCGCCGAGGTCCAAGAGGCCGTGCGTACGTACGCCAAGCTGCTGCCCCGGGGCGGCGGAACCAAGACCGCCCTCTCTACCCCTCAGGGCCAGACCGTGCTGGACCTGAGCGGCTTGAGCGGGGTGCTCGAGTACGACCCCGGCGAGTACGTCTTCGTGGCCCAGGCCGGAACCCGCCTGGCCGAGATTCAGGCCATGCTCGCGCAACATGGCCAGTACCTGCCCTTCGACCCGCCCTTGGCGGAAGCGGGGGCGACTTTGGGCGGGACGGTGGCCGCCGGGCTCTCTGGCCCCATGCGCCAGCGCTACGGCGGGGTGCGGGACTTCATCCTGGGGGTGCGCTTGGTGGACGGGGAGGGCCGGCTGGTGCGGGGGGGCGGCAAGGTGGTCAAGAACGCCGCGGGGTTCGATCTGCCCAAGTTGATGGTGGGCAGCCTGGGGCGGCTGGGCGTGCTGGTCGAGGTGGCCTTCAAGGTGTTCCCCTTCCCCCGGGCCACCGCCACCCTCAAGGTGGAGTTCGGCAGCCTGGAAGGGGCGCTCGAGGCTTTGTACCGGCTATCCGGCTCGCCGCTCGAGTTCTACGCCCTGGACCTGGAGCCGAACCCCCGGGCCACCCTCACCCTGCGCATCGGTGGCCTGCCCGAGGCCCTCCCCGCCCGTCTGGCCCGGCTGCGCCAGTTCCTCGGCCACCCGCCGGAGGAGTGCTTGGAGGGCCAGGCCGAGCGCGAGTACTGGGCTTGGGTGAACCGGCTCGACTGGGGAGGGGGCTATCTCCTGAAGGTTCCCGTCCAGCCCAGCAAGATCGCGGCGCTAGAGGCCCGGCTGGGCCCGGGGATGCGGCGCTATCTGGCCGCCGGGAACCTGCTGTACCTGAACTGGTCGGATCCCCTCGCCAAGCTAGATGCGCTGCTCAAATCCCTGGGGCTCCCTGGCCTGGTGCTCCGGGGCAGCCTCGAGTCCCCCCTCATCGGGGTAGACTGGTCCCAGGCCTTCGGGGCTCGAGTCCGTGCCGCGCTGGACCCCTTGGGCCGCTTCAGCCCCTAGCGCTTTTGGGAGGGCTATGCAACACAAGATCGACACCCGACCGCTCGGCCCCCAGGGGGAGGTCATGGCCCACGCCATCGAGGCCTGCGTGCACTGCGGCTTCTGCTTGCCGGCCTGCCCCACCTACGCCGTGCTGGGCGAGGAGATGGACTCCCCCCGCGGGCGCATCTTCCTGATGAAAGAGGCCCTCGAGGGCGGCTTAGGGCTCGAGGAGGCCCTGCCCTACCTCGACCGGTGCCTGGGCTGCTTGGGCTGCGTGACCGCCTGCCCCAGCGGGGTTCCCTACGGCGAGCTGATCAGCACCTTCCGCGGCTGGAGCGAGCCCCAGCGCCACCGCTCGCCCTTCCAGCGGATCTTCCGGCTGGCCCTCCAGGAAACCCTGCCCTACCCGGCCCGTTTCCGCCTGGCCGCGGCCTTAGGAAAGCTGGGCAAGCTCCTCAAGCCGGTGCTCCCCAAGATGCTGCAGGCCCCGCTCGAGCTCCTGCCCGAGGGGCTCCCGGTGGCTGAGCCCTTGCCCCAAGTGGTCCCCGCGGTGGGAACCCGGCGGGCCCGGGTGGCCTTCCTGGCCGGCTGCGCCCAGCAGGTGCTCGAGCCCGGCTTCAACACCGCTACCCTGCGGGTGCTGGCCAAGAACGGGGTGGAGGTGGTCATCCCCCAAGGCCAAAGCTGCTGCGGAGCGCTCGCCCTGCACACCGGGGAGCGCCCCAGGGCCTTGGCCTTCGCCCGGAACAACCTGCGGGCTTTCCCCCATGACGTGGACGCCATTCTCTCCAATGCCGCGGGCTGCGGCTCGGGTTTGAAGGAGTACCCCCTGCTCTTCCACGGCGAGCCGGAGGAGGCCGAGGCCAAAGCCTTCGCCGATCGGGTCAAGGACGTCTCGGTCTTCCTGGTCGAACTGGGCATCACCCCCCCGCCGCCCCTCAAAAAACCCCTCCGGGTGGCCTACCACGACGCCTGCCACCTCCTCCATGCCCAAGGGGTGCGCCTCCAGCCGCGCCAGCTCCTCACCAGCATCGAGGGCCTCGAGCTGGTGGAGGTCCCCGAGGGGGAGCTGTGCTGCGGCTCGGCGGGGACCTACAACCTCGAGCAGCCCGCTATCGCCGCCATCTTGGGCGAGCGCAAAGCCCGCAACATCCTCGCCACCGGAGCCCAGATGGTCGCCACCGGCAACATCGGCTGCTTCACCCAGATCCGCACCCACCTCAAGCGCCTGGGCCAAGAACTGCCGGTGCTGCACACCCTCGAGGTGCTGGACCGGGCCTACCGGGAGGGGTCCGCAACTGCTGGACGCCCTATAGACAACAGTGGTTTCTTGTGGTGATATATTCGCATAAAGCTGTCCGACTGGGCTCGCGTCAACGGCATCT
>PSML01000087.1:0-9827 GCA_040290145.1 Meiothermus sp.
CCCTCCAGGAACAGTCGGGCCCGCGCACCCCCACCCCAGAGGCTCCGCCAGACCCAGCCCTTTCCCTTGGCCTCCGGGGTGAAGGCGAGCTCCGCCCCGGGCAGCCGGGCCACCTCCCCCGCGGGAAGCGGCCCCCCAAAGGCGCTCCGCCCCAAGGGGGCAGGGTAGATGGGCAGCCGGGTGAGGGTCAGAAGGGCCAGGCCCAGGAGGAGAAGACCCCCCATGGGCATCCGCGCCTCCGGCCTGGGCCTAGGGAGGTAGAGGTAGAAAAGGCTCCCCTTCCCCAGGCGGCTTTTCAACCGGACCCCGCCCCCTTGGGCCTCGAGGACCCTTTTCACCAGGGCCAGCCCCAGGCCGCTGCCCTCCTCCTGCCCCCGGGTGGAGGCGCGGAAGAAGGGCTCAAAGACCCGCTCCTGCTCCTCCTTTGGGATGCCGGGGCCGGTATCCGCCACCGCCACCCCCACCTCCTCCCGGCCCACCACCCCCCGGACGGTCACCCGCCCCCCCTTAGGGGCGTACTTCACCGCGTTGTTCAGCACGTTCAAAAAGGCCTGGTAAAGCCAGTTGGAGTCGCCATAGACCCAGGCGGGCCTCTTGGGAAGGCCCAGTCGGAGCTCCACCCCCTTCCTTCTGGCCAGGGGCAGGATCTCCTGCGCCGCCTGCCGGGCCAGGCTGAAAAGGTCCAGGCGCTCGCTGCTAAGCCGGACCCCTTCCCCCAGGCTCAGGTACTCCTGGGCCTGCTCCATCAGGGCCTGAAGCCGTTTGGCGCTTTTTTCCGCGATCTCCAGTAGCTCCCGCACCCCCGGGTCCAGCTCCTCCTTCCTCTCAAGGGCCAGCTCCAAGGCCCCGAGGAGGCCCATCAGCGGGTTCTTGATCTCGTGAAGGAGGAAGCGGCCCAGCCGGTTCTGATCGGCAAGGGCCTTTTCCGGCTGCAAGCGGAAGAGCTCCGCGTGGAGTGCGCCCAGAAGCCGGAGGGCCTCCAAAAGCTCGGGGCTAGGGGGTGGGCCCTGCCAGTACAGGGTGAGGTCCTGGTCCTCATAGACCTTCACCCCGCCTGGGAGCCTGTCCTCGGGAATGCGCCCTGCCCGGAAGACGAAGACCACCGGGTAGCGCTCGGCGAGCCGCGCCAAAAAGGCAGGGGTTCCTGGGGCCTCGAGGCCTGGCACGGTCATCGAGCTGGGGTCTGGAGGCCAGACCGCGACCGCAGTCCGTCCCAGGCGCTGTACCCACTCACCCCCTTTGGAGTAAGTCCTTCGTGAACTTTGGCCGTTGGAGTAGACCGGCCCCGATTCTGAGGGTATCTTCTCGGCATCGTCCTACCTCGGAAAGCTCTAAGCAGACCGCGAGAGCAGCTTGGTTAGGTAGTTTACAAAAACATCTGCAGAAGGCCCACCCCCTGTAATCGGTCACCACGGGGTCTCTGGCTGGCCCAAGAAAGAGATCGTTGGGGTTTATGTAGGTTCAAGGGGTGAGGGGGTGGGAAGCCTATTGGGCGTTTCAACAATACCCTTAGGCAAAGGGTTTCTCGGCTGGTACGTAAAACCCTTCCGTTCTCCAAGAAGCTGGAAAACCACATTGGGGCGATTTGGTATTTCATCCACCACTACAATCGATCATTGCTTATTTAGCACTACCTCAGGCCCTGCCGGGGAGCACTTCGTAACCCGGACGACCAAGTTCCCTGAGCCGGCTTAGTGTTACGCCCCCACCCGCGCCCACCTTCGAGCCGGTTCGGAGCGAAGGTCTCCTCGACCAGTACGGCCTCCGGCTTATCCAGTCCCTTGGCCGATGGTTGTAAACCCGTGGGACCCCTTGGATTAGGGATGTGCTGGCCTCGCTGACTGTCAGGGAGGGGTGGGCTCTAGGATTCAACCTAGGTATCGTCACCCGGCCGCCTTGCCCCCCTTCGGAGGGGGCCAGAAAAAACCGGGAGCAAGCTGAGGGGCAAAAGGAGAACCGCCCTGATCGCTTTGGCCTGGTCGTTGCATGGCGCCAGGCTGAGCGGAGCCGGGTGTGCGCTATCGGCGAGCGTCGACGACTCCTACCGGCGGTCCTCCAGCGGCGGGGGCGCCAGATCCACCTCGCCGAAGCGTTGGCAGACCTCCCGGTAGACCGCCTTGCGGCACGAAGGGGGTGTAGCCCGCAGCAGAAGGCTCCAGGCGTGCCCGTCGTAGGGCTCCATCTCCACCAGGATCCGCGCTAGGTGCTCGGCCAGCCCTGGCGGACCGGAACCCAAGGGCGCTCCCTCGGTCTGCGGCCGAAGGAGCGCCTCCACCCCCTCGCACAAAAGCCCCACCAGCCGCGCCCGCACCGGGTCGCTCCCCCGGTAGACCCCGCGCCAGCAGCGAAGGTCCCGCTCGAGCAAGAACGCCTCAGCATCGCTGGTTACCTCCCCCAGGGCGTATCCCTCCGGTATCTGCCGGATGACCCCAGCGCCGAAGCGCCGCCGAGCCCGGTAGACGAGCTGCTGCAGAGAGTGGCGGGCCTCGCGTTCGGGGAGGCCTGGGTAGAGGGCGTCCAAAAGCTCGAGCACCCCACAGCCTGCGTGCCCCTGGATGCGGGCCTCCAGCAGGCGCAGCAGCAGCGCCTCCAGCTTGGGGGGGAGGGGGACGCCCCCCAGCCGGGCGGGCCCCAGCACCTCGAGGCGCAGGTTCCCGGCTGGCTCCCCGGCGGGGGACGGGGGAGGGGCCCCCTCCCACCACCGGCGCACCTCCTGGAGGGCCGCAGTGTTGCCGATCTCTGTGAAGATCCTCTCCGACTCGGCCAGATCGGCCTGAGCCTGCTCTTCCTGACCCTCGCGCTTGCGGGCCAGGGCGCGGGCCAGAAGTGCTCCGGCTAGGCTCCCTCGCCGCCCGGAACGCTGGGCCAGGTCGAGCGCTTCCTCGGCCAGGTATAGCGCGCGGGGGGCCTCCCCGTAGGTGGCCTCGCACAGGGCGGCGCAGTTGAGCGCATAGCCCAGAACGAAGGCATCCCCCGCGCGCCGGGCAGTAGCTAGGGCGCGGCGGGCGTACCAGAGGGCTGCAGCCGAGCTACGCTCGCGCAGCAGCTCCGCCAGATTCCCTTCCACGTAGGCCAGCAGGACCGGATCGTCGAGCCGCAAGAGCTCCTCGCGCAGGGAGAGGAGCTCAGCCTCGGCTTCCTCCCGGCGGTCCAGAGCCCTTAGCACCAGGGCCAGTTTCTGCCGGGCGTCGCAGTGTTCCCTCACCAGGCCCCACTCAGCGGTCAGGCGGACCAAGGCCCGGGCCGCCAGCAGGGCTTGCTGGGTCTGGCCCAAGCATTCGTAGACGTAGACCAGGTTGAGCCGTACCCCAAGCCCCGCCGGATTATCCGCCCCAAGGGCCTCCAGGGCCCGCTCATAAGCCCAGGCTGCCTCGGCGTACCGGGCGCAGTGGGTGTGGAGGTTGCCCAGGGCGTGCCAGACGAACCCCGCCTCCCTGTCCGCCCCGCGGGCCAGGCGCCGCTCACAGAGGCTCCTAGCCTCCTCCATGCGCCCCAGGGCCTGCAAAGCCGCGCTCAAAAACCGCAGGTTGGCCCCGCCCGGCTCCTCCCCCTGCCACAGGGCGACGAGCTCTTCGTAGCGCCGCTCCTCCCACAAAAGCCGTGCCCATAGGCTGCGCGGGGCGGCCCCAGCCCCCTCGAGCAGGCGGCGGGCCTCCTCCAGATGGCGCTCCTTCAGGAGCAGATCCACCAGGAGCTCCCGCGCCTCGGCGGAGGCCGGGGCCAGACGGTGGGCTTTCCGGGCTGCGGGGAGGGCCTGGGCGGGGTAGTGAGCCAGGGCGCGGGCTACCTCGAGGAGCTCCTGGGGGTCCTCCAGCAGGCTGGCCACAGGGGCCAGGGCCTGAGGGTCGGGGCGGGTGTGGGACAGCCAGTCGGCCACCTCCTCCGGGGACAGTTTGGCTGCCGCCAGCACGGCCGGGGGTGGGTTGCGCAGGTGGGACAGCAGGCGGCGGGCCACCTCGCGGGCCAGCCCAGGTTCTTCCTGGACGGCCACCTCCACCAGGAGGGGATGGAAGGGCTGGCCTCCCTGACCGTCGGGCGCTAGCAGGCCCAGGCCTTCCAACTCGTCCATCTGCCGCTGCAGACCCTCGAGGGTATACCCCAGGCCGCGGGCCAGGGTCTCCCGATCAGCTGCCCCCCCGGCGAGCCCCAGCGCCAACAGGACCTCGCCGCGCCCCCGCGAAGCCCAGACGGGCTGGAGGGCCACCGACAGGACCGCCTCCAGGAGGGTGGGGTGGGCGGGGTCGGGGCCGGGCTCGCGCCAGTACCAGCCCCCCTCCCCCTGCCAGAGGTGGCCCTGCCGCCGCAGGAGGCGGGCATACTCCAGGGCGAACAGGGGATTTCCCCGGCTTTTCCCGTGGATCCAGTCAACGGCCTCCACCGGCAGGCCCGGGAGGAGCCGCGCCAACTCCGCCCTTCCTAGGGGAGGGACCCGGAAGGCCTCGAAGGGCGGACCGGGCCGGGGGCGGCTCGTGGCCAAGAGGCCGACCCCGGGAAGCTGGCGCACCCGCCCGGCCAGCGCCTCCCATATCTCCCGCCAGGCGCACTGGTGAAGGTCCTCCACCACCAACAGCAGCGGGGAGCGGGCGTACAGCCAGGTGGCGAGCAGGTCCACCAACGTCCGCACCTCCACCACCCCTCCGCCTTCCACCTGCCGCCAAACCTCTTGGGCCCACGGGGGCAAAGGGGCTGGAGGCAGCCGCTTGAGGCACTGGGAGGGGGGGAGGCGGGCTTCGAGGGTGTAGCTGGGAAAGGGCAGAGCACCTTGCACGCGCCGAGCGAGGTGGCTTTTGCCGATGCCGGGCTCGCCCCACAGGGCTAGGGCCACCCCGGCGCGCCTCGAGGCCAGTCCTCGGAGTCTATCCAGCAAGACCTCTTCCATGCCTTCCCATTATGGCCCTGCGCGGGTCTGCTCACCAGCTCAGGGACATCACTTCACCGCGGGACACAGCTCCGCCCCCTGCATCCAAAATTTTCCCGCCCACGTATTTACCATCAGTATGACCGAAGCCACTTTGAGCGGAGCCCTAGGGGCAGGAAATCTGGCCGAGATTCTCAGCTTTTTAGCCGCCACTGCCAAGACCGGCCGCCTCACCGTGGAGCTGGCCCCCGAGCTTGGTCTCACCCTAAAGCTCCGGGGAGGCCGGGTCGCGGGGGTGGGCGGGCCGCTGGCCCCCCGGCTGGGCGACGCCCTGATGCGCCTGGCCGTCTCCAAGGACCGCATCGCCGCCCTCTGGGCCCGCTGGTCTGCCGGGGAGGGGCCGGAGTCCCTAGCCCGGGCCTTTCCTGAACTGGAGGCTGCCCAGGAGCAAAGAGTCCGCATCGCCCTGAGCTATGCGCTGGCCAGCTCGGGGCGGTTCCACTTCCGCGAGGAAGCCCCTGCTAGCCCCTGGGGGGTCCACCTGGGGGAGGCCCTGCTCGAGGCCCTGCGGGGGCTGGATGAACGGGCTACCCCGCTCCGTCCCCTGGAGGTCTACGGCCTGCCCCGCAACCTAGGGGTGGGGCTCGAGGGGCTGCGGCAGCTCCTTCCCCAGGACTGGCAGGTGCTGGCCACTTTGGACGGGGAACGGACAGCGGCCCAGATCGGTGCCTTTCTGGTCCTTCCCTGGGATGAGCTGGCCGGGCGGCTGGAGCGGCTGCTGGGCCTGGGCTTGGCCGAGCTCTGCCCTGAGGCCCCCAGCGGGGGGTGGTCCACCCAACTCAAGGAAGGCGACCCCGCTCCCAACTTCACCCTTTTGGCCCTAGATGGCACACCCTTCAGCCTGGGCAGCCTGGTGGGGCAGAAGGTTCTGCTGGCCTTCTTTCGCCACGGGGGCTGCCCCTGGTGCAACCTGCGGGTGCACGAGCTCATCCAGAACTATCCCCAGCTGAAGGCGCGGGGGGTGGAGGTGGTGGGGGTGTTCGGCTCCCCCTTGGAGACCCTGCGAACCCGGGTGGGGCGGCAGAACCCCCCTTTCCCCATCCTGGCCGATCCCGACGACGCGGTCCATACCCTGTATGGGGTGGGGCTGAGCCTGTGGGGACTGTTGGACCCCAGGGCCCTGCCCGACTGGATTCGCGGGCTCAGCCTGGGCATCCCCCACGGTTCGGTGGACGGGGAGCTCCTGCGCATGCCCGCGGAGTTCCTGCTGGAGCCTGGCCTAAGGGTGGCCCGCGCCTACTACGGCAAGAACCCCGCCGACCATCTCCCGCTCGAGGAGGTGATGGCCCCAGCCCGCGGGGCTGAACACCGGGTGGTGTCGCCGCCCAGGGCAGCGTGGCTTTGACCGCATCGCTGCACAGGCGCGTTTTCGCCGAACGTAGTGAGGGGTGGACGGACTAGGCATGCGCCAACCCACGCAGCAGTTGGGCAAGGGCGAGGCCTCCGGACAACAGGCTAACCCACCATACCCACCGCAGCCTGCAATGGCCGAGAGGCCGATGGCTACCTGGAAGAGCGTCAGCCCTAGGGCGAAGACGCGGTGCCGATCCAACAGCCCCTGAGCCTCCTCCAGCAGCCCCTTGGTCTCGGCGTCTTGTCGCTCTGCCTCCTCTTTGAGGGTATCTTGTTCTCTTTGGCGGCGGCTGGCCTCCCTTTGGGCCGCCTGGATCTGCACCCCGCTGCGCGGCGTAATAAGCGCATCGGGAGGGGCTTCCAAAAGCGTCAGGGTTTGGGCGTGGGCCTTCTGCAGGCTATTGGCCTGGAACTCGCTCCAGACATCCGAGACCCCGGCCTGGGAAAGGGTAGCGAGGTTGGACTTGTACAGTGCCTCGTTGACGCTGTCTCCCGCCAGCAGGGCGGCTACAGCCGCAAGCACGGCGAACAGCGCAGTGCTCACCGCCAGGAAGTCCAACCAGCGCGAGCGGTAATGGGTCTCGGCTACGGCCACCCCTCACTGGATTCGGCGAAAATACACCTCCTGTACCCGCTCCTCCGCCTTCTCCACCACGTTTTCGTGTTCCTCAGGCATAGACCAAGGCTCAACGCAGGGGACGAAGATAAAGGCAAGATGAATTCCTTACGGTGCTTGGGCCTACAGGGGTATCGCTGAGAACCTTGGGATGCTCTTCAACCAGAGGACCAGGGGCGTGGGCACCGGGGTGAATTGGCCTGGGCTTGACCCACTTATTGCTAATAATTACTATTACTAAGGTATGATACACACCGATGAACACAAGACCGTATTGCAGATCGTTCAACCCGCGCTTTTGGGCTTGATGGACGGTTCGGTGTCCACCCTGGCCCCGCTCTTCGCTACCGCGGCCCTCACCGGCAGTCCACACGATGCTTTTTTTGTGGGGTTTGCGGCCTCGTTGGGGGCGGGGATCAGCATGGGCCTGGCCGAGGCCCTCTCCGACGACGGGGTGATCTCCGGGCGGGGCAGCCCGCTGGTGCGCGGGGGGGTGACCGGCGGGGCCACTTTTCTGGGGGGGATGTTTCACCCCCTGCCGTTTCTCATCCCCGACCTGGGCACGGCGTTGATGCTGGCCTACGCGGTGGTGGTGATGGAGCTTTTGGCCATCGCTTACATCCGCTTCCGCTTCATGAGGAGCCCGCTGGGCAAGACCATTGCCCAGGTGATCGTGGGGGGTGGGGTGGTCTTCGCCATCGGGGTCTGGCTGGGGCGTCTGGGGGCGGGTTAGCCAGTGGAAAACCCGCGCTGGTAGCAGGCTTTCCTAAAGCCCAAAGCCGCTGACTGGCCCAAGACCTCCCCTGCTCGAAACCGGGCCTAAGAGAGGGCTGCAGGCCTTGACAGCTTATTGATATTACATTATCAATACCAAGATGGAGGTGACCATGCGGGTATTCTATGTGCTCTCGAGCCCCCGGGCGGCCAGCCACAAGCTGGGCCAGATGATCCTGCCCCAGCTCGAGGCGGGCGTACACGGGGTGGAAGTGGCGGGGTTTTTCTTCTTCGACGATAACGTGATGCTGCTGCAAAGGGGAAACCCCATCGGGGAGCGGCTTGCCCGCCTGTGCAAGGAGCGGGGGATGCTCCTGATGATCTGCGACGCCTGCGCCTTGGAGCGGGGATTGGCGGTGGGGGAGATGCGCTGGTGTACCCCCGAGGGGCAAGGCCGCAGGGAGCCCGGGGAGTGCCGCGTGGCGGAGGGGGTGGTGGAAGGGGTGGAGGTGGGGTGCTTTCCCGACCTCTACGCCCGGCTGGGGTCCAACCCGCCGGACCTGGTGCTCACCCTATGAACCGGACCACCCCCTCACCGTGCGGGTGGTCCTCTTCGGCTTCGACGCCCAGGGTGGGTATTGCCCCGGCTGGGGTTTTCCAAACGCCCCCATCCCCAGGGGATCGGCTCGAGCCTGTGCGTGCGAAAAGGCGTGCTCTTGCACTCCACCTGCGAGAGATCCTGAGATTGCCGAGGGGCAAACAGGCTCAACCCAGCAGAGCGGTCCTGGACTCGAGGGTGATGCAGAGCACTCTGGAGAGCGGGCATCGCGCCAGGTACAACGGGCACAAACGCCGTAAAGGCACCAAGGTACATATCGGTGTGGACACGCTGGGGCAACTGCTGGCCCTGAGCAGCACCCCGGCCAATGAGGATGGCCGCAAGCAGGTGGTGGCCCCTGGCCGAGGCGATTCAAGTGGTCACCGGCCAGTTGATCAGGGCTATACCGGTTCCGAAGCCGAAGCCGCCGCCCAGGAACAGGGTATCCGACTGGAAGTGGTCAAGAAGCCAGGGGCCAGCAAAGGCTTCGTGCTTCTGCCCAAGCGTTAGGTGGTGGAGCGCTTCTTTGTCTGGACCTTGCGTTTCAGGCGATTGGCACGGGATTACGAGCGACTCACACAGACCCTCGAGGGTTACCGCTGGTTAGCCTTCTCCATTCTGATGCTTGCAAAAGTAACCCCCCTAATTATGTATGACTACCTAACGGGCTCTAAAGTCCATAACACGCTCTAGAGCTGGCTCTGGTCCAACTCCCCTCCGATGCCGGTAAGGAGCCGAATCAGCCCAGGGTCCTTGCGTAACTCCCCCGCAGGAGCCGCGTAGACGACCTTTCCGTCGTCTAAAACATAGACCCGGTCCGCCACCTCCAGGGCTAGCCTTGCGTTCTGTTCCGCAAGAAGGGCGGCCATCCCCTCCTGCTCCACTTGGAGAAGAACCTCCGCAACCAGGCGGACGACCATGGGCGCCAAGCCTTGGGAAGGCTCATCCAAGACCAGGAGCCTTGGGTTTAAAAGCAGGGCTCGAGCGATGGCCAGCATCTCCTGCTCCCCTCCCGAAAGCTGGCGCCCCTTATGTAAGCGCCGCTCATAGAGCCTAGGAAATAGCTCGTAGACCCGGCCTGGGCTCCATGGCCCCTTGCGCTTTTTCGCGGCAAGGGCGAGGTTTTCCTCCACCGTTAAGTGGGGAAAGATTCGTCGCCCCTCTGGGACATACCCCACACCCAGCATCGCGATCCTATGCGGAGGCAGATGCATGGCCTCGGTTCCCAGGATCTGGACCCGCCCCCTCCGAGGCGGGGTAAGGCCCAGAACGGATCGGATGGTGGTGGTTTTCCCGGCCCCGTTCCGACCTAGAAGGGCCACCACCTCCCCCTCGCCCACCTCGAGGCCCACCCCGTGCAGGATGTGGCTTTTGCCATAGAAGGTGTCCAGCCCTTCCGCATAAAGCGCCCTCACCCGGCCACCCCCTCTGTGCCCAGATAAGCCGCCTGGACCCGCTCATCCCGGGCCACCTCTTCCGGCACCCCCTCGGCCAGGACTTCCCCAAGGTGTAAAACGGTGATCCGATCGGCGATTCCAAACACAACCCGCATGTCGTGCTCTATGAAGACGACCGTGACCCCTTCCTTCTCCCGTAGCTCCCGGATCAAGCGGACGGTGGCCAGGGTC
>PSML01000088.1:0-9791 GCA_040290145.1 Meiothermus sp.
CCGCCTCCCGGTAAGAACCCCACCCCCGGGGCAGGGTGCTGGCTGCTGCTGATGTCGTGCCATGGGTTTTGTGCACTGATCAGAAAGCAAGCGCAGACCAGATACTCTGGCCGCTCAAGCCGAAGGCGCCTGGGCCCATCCGGGGGGAGGCCGCGACGAAAAACCCCGGGGAGCACCTACCCACAGGGCTTCAGGTCTCGCGCGGGTCGAGGGCATCGCGCAGGGCATCGCCCAGCAGGTTCCAACCCAGCCCGAAGAGGATGATGGTCATGGCCGGGAAGAACGAGACGTACCAGTAGGCCAGGGGTTGCCCCGGCGGCCCCTGGATCCAGGCCCGGGCCGCGCTCACGATCTGGCCCCAGTCGGCATAGCCGGGGGGAAGCCCGATACCCAGAAAGGACAACGCGGCCGCTGCCAGCGGCACTGAGCCCAAGTCCAACACCACCACCGCGGTAAGGGCGGTGAGGGCATTGGGCAAGACGTGGCGAAAGATGATGCGCCAGTCCGTAGCCCCGATGGCCTTGGCCCCGTCCACGAACTCGAGCGAACGCACCTTGAGCACCTCCGCCCGCAGCAGCCGAGCATACCCCGCCCAACCCACCACCACGAAGGCCAGGATCACGTTGCTGAGGCTTTTTCCTAAGAGCGAGGTGATCACGATGATCAGCACCAGGCTGGGAAAGGCAAAGATGATGTCGATGACCCGCTGGATGAGGTTATCCACCCAGCCCCCGAAGTAGCCCGAGATGGCTCCCAGCACCACCCCGATCAAAAGCTGCAGGAACACCACCGACAAGGAGAGCATGAAGGCGGTGCGGGTGCCCCAGACCAAGCCGTACCAGATGTCGTAGCCGTTGGAGGTTCCCATCAACGGGCGGACCTCCCCTACATCGCTCTGCACGGGCTTCAGGGGCGGCGAGGGCTGGGCCTGGAAGTTGACCCGGGCGGTCATGTAACAGCTTTGCGGAGGGGCCCAGAGGGCCTTCCAAAAGACCCCGCCGAAGGCGTTGTAGACCTGCCGGGTCTCGCTGGCCCCGAGGTCGCGCAGGCAGTTGTTCCCCACCTTAGGGGGAGGGGCCAGGAGCGGAGCGAACGCCGCTACGAGGATGAATAGCAGCACCAGAAACAGCCCGAACACCGCCAGACGGTTACGGCGGAAGCGGCGCATGGCCCGCGAGTTCCAGAACCGGCTCTGGGCCGAAGGAGTAGAGGAGGTGGTGCCCTGGACGGCGGCCATATCAGTCGAACCTCACCCGCGGATCAATCAGCGCGTACAGCACATCTACCAGCAGGCTGGCGACCACCACGATAACCCCAGCCAGCAGGGCGAAGCCCAAAAGCCCCGGCACGTCGAACTTGCCCGCCGCGTCCACCCCCCAGGAGCCGATGCCGGGAAGCCCGAAGATGCTCTCGGTGATGATGGCCCCCTGCAGGAGGCCGATCACCGTGTAGCCGCCCAGGGTGACGACCGGGATCAGCCCGTTGCGCCGGGCGTGCTTGAGGTTAACCACCCGCTCCGGCAGACCCTTGGCCCGGGCGGTGCGCACGTAGTCTTGCGAGAGCACCTCGAGCATAGCCCCCCGCGTCACCTTGATGAGGGTGGCGGTGGAGATGGTGGCCAGGGTGATGACCGGCAGCAGCAGGTGATGCAGCACATCCCAAAACACCGTCCAGTTCCCGGCCAATAGGGCATCGATGCTGAGCAGACCGGTGAGGCGGGGGACCGGGTTGACAAGCAGCTCCACCTGGGTCTCGGAGGAGATGAGGCCCGGCCCGGGGGCGATTCCCAAAGCTCCGTAAAAGATCACCAACAGCAGGATCCCCAGCACGAAGGTGGGGATATTGTAGGTGATGACCGCGAAGACCCGGGCAAACTGGTCGATCCATTTGTTCTTGTTCAGTCCGGCCAGGGTACCCAGCCAGACCCCGAAGCCCAGGATCGGCACCAGCGCGTAGAGGGTCAGCTCGAGGGTGGCGGGGAAGCGCTCGGCGATGGTCTCGGTGACCGGCTTATTGGAGGCTTTGGAAAAGCCCAAGTTCCCCTGGACCGCCTCCTTCAACCAGCTCCAGTACTGCACTAAAAAGGGCTGATCGAGGCCCTTGTCACGGATGATCTTATCCAGGTTCCGCAGTTGCTGCTCGCTGGTGACGTAGGCCGCGGCCCGCTCGGCGGGGGTCAGGAACTGCAGCAAGCCGACGATCACCAAGGTGAGGGCCAAGAGCACCACCGGAAGGACGGCCAGGCGTCGGACGATAAAAGCCAACATTACCCTATTCCTAGTTCTAGCCCCGCGCCGCTCACGGGCGGCGCGGGGCCAAAATGGGTTTACAAACCGGAGCCTTTGCTGAGGTTCTTCCAGAGGGAGAGGGTGATGCCCGAGAACATGGTATTGGCGTTCTCCTCGAGCCCCTTGATCTTGTCGCTGTAGACCACGAAGCCCAGCCCGGCGGGAATGTTGATGTAGGGGGCCAGCTCGTAGGCCCGGTTGCCGACCTGGCTGTATAGGGCCTTGCGCTTGGCCGGGTCGGTGGTCTGGCGGGCTTGCTCGAGCAGGCTATCCATCAGGCTGTCTTTGAAGTTGCTGCGGGGGAAGTAGTAGCCGTTGGAGCTATAGAAGGTGTAGAGGAAGTTGTCCGGGTCAGCGTAGTCGGGAACCCAGCCGATGATGATCATGGCCTCCTTGCCCTGCTGCGAGCTTTTGAGGAACTCCGACCAGGGCTTGGCGGTGAGGTTGATCTTGAACTTGGGGTTGAGCTTCTCGATGTTGGTCTTGAGGATCTCCATGGCAGTCTGGGCCGCGACCGAGTTAGCCCGGTAGCTGGCGTTCAACACGAAGCCGTTCTGCCACAGCTGCCCGCCGAAAGCCTTCTTGAAGTAAGCGGTAGCCAGCTTAGGGTCGTAGCTATAGGTCTTGACGTTGGGGTCGTAGCCGAAGAAGCTCTCCGGCAGCAGCATGGTGCGTTTGACGCCCTTACCGAGTTGGACCTCTTTGATGTAGCGGTCGTAATCGAAGGAGTAGGCGAAGCCCTTGCGCGCGTTCACGTCGGCGAAGAAGTTGGCCGGGATCCCATTGCCATCGAGCTTGCCCGAGCCCAGGATGGCCGGGTCCTTGATGTTCTCGTTCATGAAGATGGCGGTAGCAGCGTTGTTGGTGATCCCGTCGTAGACCTTGAGGCCAGGGGTGCCCTGCACCTGCGAGAGCGAGGAGCGCGGGCCGATGCTGGCGATGTCGGCATCGCCTTTCTTGAGGGCCTCGATGCGGGTGGCCTGCTCCTTGACCAGTTGCCAGACCACGTTCTCGATCTTGGGCTTACCGCCCCAGTAGCCGTCAAAGGCCTTGAGCACCGCGCTGTTGGCCTCGCGCCGCACCAGCTGGTAGGCCCCGGTGCCGGAGGGCTTCTTGGAGAGTTCGGAGTCGGTGAGGTCCTTGCCGATCCACTCCTTCCAGGTGGCCTCAGTGCCGTCCCACTCGCCCAGCCCGATGGCCCACTTCTTGTCGATGATGGACATGTTGGCCGCGGCCAGCTTGTAGAGCAAGGCCGGGTCGCGCTTGGGCAGGGTCAGCACCAGTTGGCCCTGGGCGTTGCACTTGACCCCGTTGGCGATCTTGGCGAAGGTGATGCTCTTGTCGTCCGCAGCGTTGGAGGAGGTGCCCAGGATGGCCTCGGCCAGATACCAGTTGCCCGAGTCGGGGTTGTTGGTCACCAGGTTGCGCCGCAGGGTGTACTCGGCATCGGCGCAGGTGAAGGGGTTACCGCTATGGAACTTGACGTTTTGCCGCAGGGTGAAGGTGTAGGTTCGGCCGTCGCCGGAGATGGTCCAGGAGGTGGCCAGCAAGGGGGCCAGATCGGATGCGCTCTTACCCTTGTAGGTGACCAGGGTCTCGTAGATGTTCTCGATGAACTCGTACGAGGCGGTGTCGTAAGCCTGGCCGGGATCCAGGGTGGGGATGTCGGCATCCTTCATGATGACCAGGGTGTTGGGCGGGGTAGCCGCCAGGGCTAGGCCCAGGCCCAGCGTCATGGCCGCAGCGAGCAGGGGTTTTTTCATCATGACCTCCTCGAGTGGAAACAAAATCCGAGCGGGGCCTGGGCCGGGTAGACACCCACCAACTCACGGCAAGCACCAGTCCACCGGGTTCAGGCGACACCCATTGATCAGCTTCCACTCCACAGAGAATCTAGCTCATGCCAGGAGCTGACGCAACCTGATCCGAGACCATTTGGAGGAAGAAACGTTTTTCTATAGGGAGGTTCTGCCCAGGGCATTCCCGCACCCCGCTCAGGAGGCGGGGGCTTATGGGGGTGGTTACGGTGGAGGGGACCCTATCCTGAGGGGGAAGCGGGGGATGGGCCAAACCTTTGACACTCCCACGGCTAAAGCGCGTGGGATTCTTGGGCTCACCCTTGCGCTCAGTACGAGCGTCTTACACGGTGATGCTGGGTCTTTCAACCCACTCCACCCCTCACTCCGTTCGGCGAAAATACGCCTCAAGCGTGACTTCCCGTGTGCCCCACGGTAGTGTGGACGTTGATGCACGGCTTGGTTTTCGCCGCACCCGTCCGAGGTCTACCAGGTTACCGGCAAAGCACTAGGCCCACAGGGCCGGGCTTTGCCCGTGCGAGCCGGTATGCGCTATGCGCACCCCCTACGCTACGGATTTTACCCATCCAGCGTTTTGTGGATGGAACCCCTTACCCGTACTTTCAAAAACCCCGGAGAATAGTATCTCCAGGAAAGATTCTAGCACACCTGCCGCTCACCAGCGAAGACACGAATGCGTCCGGGCCCGGACGCATGTCTTCGGGTCGCTGCTATGTCCGCCAGGGGCGGACGTGGGGGAGTCCTCGCCACCCCTCACTTCGTTCGGCGAAAGTACGCCTCGCCGTGGCGAGGCGACCACCCCTGAAAGGGATGGGTTTTATAGCTCCCCCACACCCTCTCTTTTCTATAATCGTCCCGTGACGCCTGAGCGCTGGAGGAAGATCAACCGGGTTCTGGCCCGCCGCCAGCCCGACCTGACGGTGCTGATGGAGCGGGTGCACAAGTGGCATAACTTCTCCGCGGTGCTGCGCACCTGCGACGCGGTGGGGGTGCTCGAGGCCCACCTGATCCCCGCCCAGCAGGGCATCCCCCAATCCCCGGCTAAAGGGGAGGGGGGGATGAGCAAGCCCACCGACGCGACCTCGGGCTCGGCGGCGAAGTGGGTGGGTCTTTCCACCCACCCCGATACCCCTTCGGCGTTCGCGCACCTGCGGGCTCGAGGGTTCCGGGTCTACGCCGCGCACTTCTCGGAAAAGGCGGTGGATTACCGCCAGGTGGACTACACCCAACCCAGTTGCATCCTCCTCGGCACCGAGAAGTGGGGCGTGACCGAGGAGGCCGCCCGACTCGCCGACGGCCACGTGGTGATCCCGATGATGGGCATGGTGCAAAGCCTCAATGTCTCGGTGGCGGCGGCGGTGATCCTCTTCGAGGCCCAGCGCCAGCGGATGGAGGCGGGCCGGTATGACCGGCCCAGGCTCGAGCCCGCCCTGTACCGAAAGCTCCTCTTCGAGTGGGCTTACCCCGACTGGGCCGAGCGCTGCCGCCAAGAGGGCAGAGCCTACCCCCCCCTCAGCCAGGAAGGGGAGATTCTGTGGGAAGATTGATGGGTACCGGTGGGGCCGGCCCCGCTGTGGAGAAAGGAGCCCCTCTTGCAGGACGCCCAAGACTTAGCCCGACAGGCCATCCAGGCCGTGGACGCCGAAGAGGTGGTGCGGCTGGCGCAGAAATTGGTGCAGATCGAGAGCTACTACCCCGGCCCCGGCGAAGGGCCGGTGGTGGACTACCTCGAGCCCTACCTGCGCCAGCGGGGGTTCAAGACCCTCGTGCAGGAGGTGGCCCCGGGCCGCCCCAACCTGATCGCGGACCTGGGGAGCGGGCCCGGCGGGCTCATCCTCGAGGGCCACACCGACGTGGTGACGCACGGGAACCTGGGGGCTTGGACGGTTCCCCCCTACGAGGGCCGGATCCTGGACGGGCGGCTCTACGGGCGGGGGGCTTGCGACATGAAGGGCGGCCTGGCCGCGGCCATCGGGGCCGCCCAGGCGGTGGGGAAGGTGCTGGGCGAGCCCGCCAAGGCTCTGCGCCTGGGCATCCTCTGCGACGAGGAGGGCTTGATGGGTGGGGTCAAGGCCTTCGTGCGGGAGGGGTACGCCGAAGGCTTTGCCGGGGCCATCATCTGTGAGCCGGAGGAGAACCAGATCTGCCTGTGGCAGAAGGGGGCCATGCGGGTGTGGGTGCACTTCCAGGGCAAGATGGCCCACGGGGCGATGCCCTACGCCGGGGCCAACCCGATCCCCTCGGCGGCGCGGTTTGTGCGCGAGCTGGGCCGCCTCCAGGCCGAACTCCAGGCCGAAGGCCTCCACGAGCATCTGGGCAAACCCTGGGTCACCCCCACGGTTTTTCAGGCCAGCGCGGGCCAGGGTCAGCTCAACGTGATCCCCGACCAAGCCGAGGTGGGCCTGGACATCCGCACCAACCCCGGCCAAGATCACCGGGATCTCGAGCGGCGGCTGCAAGAGGCCCTAGCGGCCAGCCTAGACCCCGGGGTCAGGGCCCGGCTCGAGGTCTTCGAGGATCGCCCCGCTACCGAGACTGCCGAAGACGCCGGGGTCGTCCGGGCCACCCAAGAGGCTTTTCGCTTGCTGGGGATGCCCCTCAAGTACGGCGGGGTTCCGGGGGCCACCGACGGGACCTTCTTGTGGGCCTGGGCCGGGTTGCCCATCGTCACCATCGGCCCCGGCTCCCGCACGGTGCCGCACCAGGCCGACGAGTACGTGGGGCTCGAGGAGCTTGTGACCGCAGCCCGGCTTTACGCCGCAGCCAGTGTGCTTTTTCTGGCTCCCGGCCCTCTCCCCACCCGCGGTGCGATGTGATATCGTGAACCCACGGACGCACCAATGGAGCGTGTCTCAGAGCCAAAAAGTTGCCATTGGGCCGGGGAGCCTGAGAAGGGCTCGCCCGGTGAAGGGTCAAGGACCAAGGGGTAAAAGCCCAATCGGTTCGCCTGAGATACGCAGAACCCCGCTCCGGCGCGAATATAACCCGCGACAAACATCTTCTAGGAGGAGTGGTTATGTTGAGACGCTGGTTGTTCGTCGGACTAGTGGCTTGGCTGGGCCTGGGCCTGGCCCAAACCCGGGGCGGAACCCTGACCATCGCCATCCAGACCGAGCCCGCGGCCTGGGATCCCACCCAAGTGGCCGGGGCCGACATCTCGCGGGTGGTCTACGACAACGTCCTGCAAGGGCTGGTCAAGCGCAACGCCAAGGGCGAGATCGTGCCGGCCTTGGCCGAGAAGTGGACGGTCTCGAGCAGCGGGCTGACCTACACCTTCAACCTGCGGCGGGGGGTGAAGTTCCACGACGGCTCCGACTTCACCGCCGCCGACGTGGTGGCCAAGTTCAACCGGGCCCGCAATCCCGACACCAAGGCCTCCGGCCACCTGCGCCCGGACCTCTACAAAGACATCTCCGGGGTGACCGCGCCCAACCCCTACACCGTGACCTTCACCCTGCGGCAACCCAACAACGACTTCCTCTTCACCCTCTCGCGCCCCGAGTCGCTCATCACCCCCAGCGGGGCCAGGCTCGAGGACTTGCGGGTCAAGCCCATCGGCACCGGACCCTTCCGCTTCGCCGCCTGGGAGCGGGGGGTGGCGGTGCGGCTCGAGCGCAACCCCAACTACTACGTCCAGGGCCTGCCCTACCTGGACAGGGTGAACTTCCGCTTCCTGGGCGACGGCGATGCCCAGCTCGCGGGTTTGCGGGCCGGTGACCTCGACGTGATCGCCTACAGCCTGCTGCCCGAAAACGCCCAGGTGTTGGGCCGCGATAACCGCTTTAAGGTTTTCTCGGGCTCCGGCACCGCCGAGGCCGTAGCCGGTTTCAACCATAGCCGACCCCCCTTCAACGACGTGCGGGTGCGCCGGGCCATCACCTTGGCCACCAACAAGGACGAACTCATCCAAGGGGCTATGCTCGGCTACGGTACCAAGATCGGCTCGATGCGCAGCCCTGGGGAGGCCTGCTACGTGGACCTCTCGAGCTTCAACCCCTACAACCCCGACGAAGCCCGCAGGCTCCTGGCCGAGGCTGGCTTCACCGCCCAAAACCCCCTCAAGTTCACCTACACCCTGGCCGCCGAGTTCCCCTACGAGCGGCGCATCGGCGAGGCCATGGTGGCCCAGCTCAACAAGTTGGGGCCGATGCTGCAGGTGGGCATCCAGGTGGTGGACTTCAACACCTGGATCCAGCGGGTCTTCACCAACGCCGACTACGCCATGACCATCATCGGCCACGTGGAGGCCAACGACATCGGCAACTGGGCCAACCCCAAGTACTACTGGCGCTACAACAGCCCCCGCTTCCAGCAGCTTTTCACCGCCTACTTGCGGGCCCCCAACATGCAAAAAGCCTGCGAGAGCCTGGCCGCAGCCCAGCGCCTCTTGGCCGAGGACGCAGCGGCGGTGTTCACCATGAGCCTGCCCGCCCTGGGCGCTTATCGGGCCAACATCCAGAACTGGCCGGGCTCCAGCCTCTCTCCGGGGATCAGCGTAGCCGAGGTATGGCTGCAAAAATAGACCTAAGTACCCCACGGGAAGCCGGCTGGCTTGGCGGGGGGGCCTTGGGTCGGTGGGCGAGCCCCTAGCGGTTATGCTGGCCTACGCCCTGCGCCGCCTGGCCCTGGCCCTCGTCACCTTGTGGTTGGCGACGCTGCTGGTATTCGGCGCTTTGCTCCTAATCCCCGGCAATCCGGCCCAGGCCATCCTGGGGATCGACGCCACCCCCGCCGACCTGGCCGCCCTCGAGCACCGCCTGGGGCTCGACCAACCCCCCCTCGAGCGCTACCTGAACTGGCTGGGTGGGGTGCTTCGGGGCGACCTGGGCCAGAGCATCCGCTACCAGACCTCGATCTCCGGGCTGATCCTGACCCGGCTAGGGATCACCCTACCCATCGTGATTTCGGCTTTGTTCTTGGCCACGTTAATTGCGGTGCCGCTGGGCATCCTGGCCGCGCGGCGGGCGGGGAGCTGGACAGACCTGGCGGTCTCGATGGGCTCGCTGGTGGGGATCGTGCTGCCGTCGTTCTGGGTGGGGTTGATGTTCATCTACATCTTCATCGTCTGGCTCAAGCTGCCCTTGCCCTCGAGCTTTCCCATCGGCGGCTGGAAAGATCCGGCCAAGGCCATCTCCGCGCTGGTACTGCCGGTGCTCACCGTGGGCTTGGCCAGCGCTTCGCTGTTGCTGCGGCTGGTACGGGGAAGCGTGCTCGAGGTCTTGCACCAGGATTACGTGCGTACCGCCCGGGCCAAGGGCTTAGCCGAGCGGGTGGTGGTGTACAAGCACGCCCTCAGGAATGCGGCTTTGCCGGTGGTGACGGTGCTGGGGCTGGAGTTCGCCCGGCTTCTCATCGCCACGGTGGTGGTGGAGACGGTTTTCGGCATTCCGGGGTTGGGTTCGCTCTCCTTGCTGGCCATCAGTGCCCGGGATTACCCGCTGGTGCAGGGGGTGGTGCTGACCATCGCGGCCTTTATCGTGCTGCTCAACCTGGGGGTGGACTTGTTGTACGCGCTGCTCGATCCGAGGGTGAGTTATGCGTAGCCTGAACGCCGAACGCCGAAGGCCGAAGGCCCAAAGCCTCTGGGCTGGGCTACCGCCCTCGGTGAAGATCGGCGGGTTCATCCTCGCGTTGATCCTGCTGATGGTGGTGGCGAGCGCGCTCAACCCGGTCGACCCCAACGCCA
>PSML01000089.1:0-9543 GCA_040290145.1 Meiothermus sp.
AGCGTAGCACATTCCGCCGCCCGTTATGCTACGGGGAGTCCATGTATCCCACGGACGGGGGATTATAGCTCCCCCGCCCCCCTCTTTTCTCTAATCCGAAGCCGGGGAAGCCCCCACCGGGCGCAGGCTGCGCGGCCAGGGGAAGCGCACCAAGGCCAGGGCCGAGAGCAGGGTAAGCCCGCCCATCACCGCCACCCCCCAGCGCCCCCCCAGGAGGTCGATGAGGAGCCCCGACAGATAGGCCCCCACCGGCCCCACCCCTAAGAGCACCATGGAGTACACCGACATCACCCGGCCCCGGATGCGGTCAGGGGACATGAGCTGGACGGTGGTGTTGCAGTTGATGAGGGTGGTGATCATCCCGAAGCCGGCCACGCCCAAGAAGAAGGCCGCCCAGAAAGGTGAGGTCGGTACGGCCAGGGCCAGCAGGGCCATCCCCAGCACGAAGCTGCCCAGCACCGAGCGGAAAGGCCGGGCCTGGGAGGCGATGGCCTGGATGATCGCTGCCACGATGGAGCCCAGCCCCACCGCCGACATCAGGAAGCCGAAGCCCTGGGCCTCGAGCCCCAGCACCAGCCGGGCGTAGGCTGGAACGATGGTCTGGAAGTTCATCCCGAACATGCTGGTGAGCCCCACCAAGATCACGATCTGGCGCACCAGGGGTTCTTGCCAGACGTAGCGCAACCCCTCGAGCGCCTCCTGCAACACCCCGCCCCGCTTGACCTCCAGGTTCACCCGGGGGACCTTTACCAGCACCAGCAGCAACGGCAAAAACGAGAGGGCGTTGGCCAGGTAGCTCCAGGCCAGCCCGATCCCCGCGATGAGGATCCCGGCCAAGGCCGGGCCGGTGAGGCGCGAGACGTTGAAGCCGAAGGAGTTGAGCGCGATGGCCCCGGGATAGCGGTCCTTTCCCGCCAGCTCTACCGTGAAGGCCTGGCGCACCGGCAGGTCCATGGCGTTGAACACCCCGTAGAGGAAGGCGAAGAGCAGCACGTGCTCGTAGCGCACCCGCCCGGTGATGATCAGCCCGAACATGGCAAAGGCCAAAAGGCACATCCCGCCTTGGGTGATGAAGAGCAGGTTGCGCCTGGAGTAGCGGTCCGAGAGCACCCCGGCAGGGAGCGAGAACAGGAGCGAGGGCAAAAACTGTAAGGCCACCACCAGCCCCAGCTTGGCCGCAGAACCGGTCAGCTCGAGCACCAGCCAGCCCTGGGTGGCCGACTGCATCCAAGAACCCAGTTGCGAGGTGAAAAGGGCCAGCCAGTAGGTGCGGTAACGGGGGTCTCCCAGCAGTTGCCAGGCAAGCACCCTCCCATGCTACACCCACCGCTGACCGATGGGTCAGTGCAGGGCCCCTCCAGCTCCCCTGGAAATCCGGCCTAGAGCCGCGTCGTCACCCTTGACAGTCCGGTTACCGAACCGTAGTGTGGGTTTGCCTTTACACCTGGAGGTGACCTGTGAAACGAGTGCTCCTGAGCCTATTCCTATGCCTGCTGGCCGGGGTGGCCCTGGCCCAGAAACCGCGCGTGGTGGTACCCACGGGCAGCACCGGAGGGGTGTTCTTCTTCTACGGCCAGGCCGTAGCCAAGATCCTCAGCGAGACCGGAGTGGCCGAGGCCACCGCACAGCAGACCGGCGGCTCCTATGACAACCTGCTCCTGTTGCGCGACCGCACCGACCCGGCCTCGAACACCTACTACTGCGCCCTGACCACCACCGACGCCGCCTTGGTCACCTACACCGGCCAAGAACCCCGCTTCAGGGAGAAGAAGGCTGACAACCAACGGATCCTTTTCTACATGTACCCCAGCCTGATCCACATCGTGACCACCGAGAAGTCGGGGATCAAGGTGGTGCAAGACCTCAAGGGCAAGCGGGTCTCCACCGGGCAGCCCGGCTCCTCCACCGAGAACCTGGCGCTGTTGGTGCTCGAGGGGGCCAACGTCAAGCCCGAGACCTTCGGCAAGCGCGAGCGCCTGCCCGCCGCGGAGAGCGCCAAGGCCCTGGCCGAGGGCACCATCGACGCTTACTTCTGGGTCGGCGGGGTACCCACGGCCAGCGTTGTGGAGCTGGGCCAGTCCCTCCTGCGCAAGGGTGACCGCATCCGCCTGGTGCCGGTGACCCCGCAGAGCACCACCGCTCAGCTTCTCCTCAAGCGCTTCCCGGGCATCGTAAGCACCGGGGTGGTGCCCAAGAGCGTCTACGGTACCGCCACCGACACCCCGGCGCTTTTCACCGGAAACGTCTTCGTCTGCCCAGCCTCGATGCCCGAAGGGTTGGCCTATGCCATCACCAAGGCGGTCTTCGACAACATCAAGACCCTCGAGACCGCCACCGCCGCAGCCCGCGACACCACCCCCAAAAACAGCGCCGATCTCTACGCGGCCAAGACGGTGATCCCCTTCCACCCCGGGGCAGTCAAGTACTTCCGCGAGATCGGGGCCATCAAGTAGGCCGGCTCCAAGCGGTCTGAGCCTTCCTCGCTCCTCATGGCGAGGAGGCTTTCTTTAGCAAACGAGTACAATCGGCCAAAGCCCTGCGCCGTAACCCCACAACTGAGGTGAGTTTCATGGAACTATCTCAGGAGACTACCCAAAAGACCCCGCTGCGGCGGTTCACCTGGGCCGTGCTGCTGGTGGCGGCTCTTTATAGCCTCTATCTGGTCATCCACCCCTTCACCCCCCTCTCCCGCACGGATATCTCGATCTTCGACGTGGTGCAGCTCGAGCGGGCCGTGCACGTCTTCTTCTTGATCTTCGCCGGCTACCTGCTCACCGCTCAAGGGGCCCCCCAGCGGCGCACCGCTGGGTCGTGGGTGTTTGTGGCGCTCACGCTGCCGTTCCTCTACACCTTCTGGGTGCCCAACGTACCGGGGGTGGCGATCCCGCTCGAGGGCAGGCTGGCCGGAACCCTGGCCTGGGCCTTGGCCGTGCTGCCGGCGCTGCTCCCGGCCACCCGCCGCTACACCGACCTGCTGGCGGCTTTGCTGAGCATTGCCCCGTTGGCTTACCAACTGCGCTTCTACGAGGAGCTGGTCTACCGCGCGGTGATCCCGGCGGGCTGGGACATGGCCATGTCCTTCAGCCTGATCATCCTGGTGCTGGGGCTGGTCTACCGCCTGCTGGGGCCGGTGATGCCCTCGCTGGTGCTCATCTTCCTGGCCTATAACCTCTACGGCCACCTGGTCCCCGGCACCTTCCGCGGGGCCAAGAACGGCATCGACCTGCTGCTGGGCAAAACCTACAACGAGACTGAAGCCGGCATCTACGGCCTCATCACCGGGGTCTCGGCCAAGTACCTGGTCTACTTCACCATCCTCTCGGGCCTGATCGGAGCGCTGGGGCTAGGCCGGGTGGTCGCCAACATCGCCTTGGCGCTGGTAGGGCGTACCCCGCAGACCCCAGGCCGGGTCACCGGCATCGCCTCGGTGTTTATGGGCATGTTCAGCGGCTCGGGGGCCGCCGATACCCAGTTCGTGGCCACCCTGACCAAGCCCCTTTACGAAAAGGCCGGCTACGACCGCATGACCGCGGCCGGACTGGTGGCCACCGCCGGGACCATCGCCCTCATCACCCCGCCCGTGCTGGGAAGCATCGCTTTCATCATGGTGGAGATCCTGCAGATCAGCTACTTGTGGGTCATGGTGATGGCCATCGGCCCCTGCCTGCTCTACTTGTTTTCCGTACTTACCTATAACGAGTTCTATACCCGCAAGGCCAAGCTGCCCCCGGTGGGCAGCGACGGACACCTGCACCGCCGCTATGCCCTGAGGTACAGCACGATCTTCCTACCCATTCTGGTGATCGTGATCTTGCTATACCGCGGGGCCGAGGTGGCGACTGCGGTGTATCTGGCCGCGCTGGCCTTCATCCTGGTCTGCTACTTGGACCCCACCCTGCGCCCCGAGCCGCTCGGCCAGGCCATGCGCAGCCGCTGGTATCGGCTGGGGCTGGGGCTAGGAGTCCTGCTGGCCTTGGCGGGTTTCTTCTTGCCGGCTCTGTTGGGTGTAGGCTTCGGGGAGATCCCCCTCTTCCACCTTACCCTGGCCTTCCTGGGGCTCATCCTGGGCACCTTCGCGTTCCCCTCGGCGATGGAGGGGAGGTTCATGGCGGCCTTCGCACCCATCGCCGAGGGTCTGGCCGAAGGCTTCCGCCAGCTCATCCCCATCGGCTCGGCCATCGTAGCCGCCAACCTGATCTTCGCCATGATGGTGATCACCGGGCTGCCCTCCAAGTTCTCGATCTTCCTGGGGCAGATCTCCGGGGAGAGCCTGATCCTAGCCACGGTGGTGACGGCCCTTTTCAGCCTGATCCTGGGGATGGGGGTTCCGCCCACCGCCACCTACGTGCTCACCTCCTCGCTCACCGCACCGGCCATCATCAACCTGGCCAAGGCCAACTTCGCCGGTTACGGCCTGCCTGAGCAGCAAGCTGTGCTGGCCGCGACCTTGGCCACCCATATGTTTCTTTTCTACTACGCCGTGCTGGCCGACGTGACCCCGCCGGTAGCGCTCTCGGCCTATGCCTCAGCCTCGGTGTTCAAAACCGACCCCATCACCACCGGGGTCTACGCGGCCCGGGTGGCGCTGGCCAAGTACATCATCGGCTTCTTCTTCCTGCTCTCCTTCACCGGGACCGGCCTGCTGATCCTTCCGGTGTTGCAAAACGTGGGGGGCCTCGAGGGCTGGCTGATCATCCTCGAGCGCTTTTTCTTCACCGCCGCAGCCATATTTTTCATGGCCGCCTCCACCGTGGGCTACACCCGCCGCCCCTTGCGGCGCTGGGAGAGCTGGGCGATGGGCCTGTTGGCGGTATCCCTTTTCTATCCCTACCCCAACCTGTGGCTGGGCTTCGTCCCGCTGGTGGCCTGCTTGCTCTTCTTCCTGCGCCGAGAACAGGGGGTCGCGGCGGGCAACCGCCCCCTGTAAAGGCCCTAATCCCGGGGGGGATGGCCTCCAATCCCCATCCCCCGGGTGATCAGGCGGTCGCGCCAGGGGGCCGGGAGGAGCCGTAAAAGCCAGACCTCTTTGGCCCTACTGGGGTGGGCTACGAGGTAACGCGCCTTGGGGCTGGGGCTGGTCAGGGCCCTCCACACCCCCTCTGCCACCCGGGTTGGCGGAAGCCCCCGCCTGGCGTTTTGCTGGGCCATCTTCCGGGCCAGGTCCAAGTAGTGCCCGTAGACGGCCTCGGTTCCTGGCGGGGGAGGCTCCAGAAAACCTTCTGCCCTCTGGAGGGAGCGCTCCCAGATGGGGGTGGCCACCGAACCCGGTTCCACCAAAGAGACCCTCACCCCAAAGGGCAGAAGCTCTACCCGGAGGGCATCGGCGAGGGCCTCGAGGGCGAACTTGCTGGCGGCGTAGGGGCCCATAAGGGGGAGGGCCACGAGCCCGGAGACCGAGCCGATGAGCACCACCCGCCCACGGCTTTTTCTCAGGAGGGGAAGAAACGACTTCACCGTGGCGAAGGCCCCGAGGACGTTCACCTCCAGGCCCTCGCGGAAGGCCGTGAGGGGCACGAGCTCCAGGGGTCCTGCCACGGCGATGCCCGCATTGACCACGAGGCCGTAAAGCCCCTGGCCCTCCAAGGCCTCCCGTGCGCCGGCCAGATCCCCCTCGCGGGTCACGTCCAGAAAAAGAGGCCTGATGCCCAAGGCCCGCAGGCCCTCTGCGTCCTGCTCCTTGCGCACCCCTCCATAGACCTGGAAGCCCTTTTCTGCGAGCAGCCTGGCCGTAGCCAGCCCGATGCCGCTTCCTGCCCCCGTGACCAGAACGCTTCTCTCCATTTGTACCCAGTTTACAGTTCCCGTCCACCCAGCTTAACATGGGGGTATCCTATGATCGGGCGCAAAGTCCAGCAGGCCATTTACCTGAGGGGCCTTTGGGGTTCGAAACCCCCGGTGCCTGTCCACCCCGAGCGGCTCGAGGAGGAGGCCCGAAAGCGCATGACCCCCGAGGCCTTGGCCTATGTGGCCGGCGGGGCGGGGGTAGAGGCCACCATGGCCCGCAACCGCAAGGCCTTCCAAACCCTCGCCCTCCTTCCCCGGATGCTCCGGGGGGTCGCACCCCCGGCTTTGGCCACGGAGCTCTTGGGAAAGACCTGGGCTGCCCCGGTCTTCCTGGCCCCCATCGGCGTTTTGGAGCTGGCCCATCCGGAGGCGGAACTGGCCGCGGTGCGGGCCGCGGCCCGGCGGGGGATTCCCTTCATGGTCTCCAACCAGGCCTCCTACCCCTTGGAAGAGGTGGTGGAGGTGGCCAGGTCGGTCCATCCGGAAGCCTTGGTCTTCTTCCAGCTCTACCACTCCACCGACCCCCGGGTGGTGGAAAGTTTCCTGCGGCGGGCGGAGAGGGCGGGGTGCGCCGGCCTGGTCCTCACCGTGGACACGGTCCAGCTGGGCTGGCGCCCCCGGGATCTGGACCTGGGCCACCTCCCCTTCCTCCGGGGCCAGGGCCTGGCCCAGTACCTCACCGACCCGGCCTTCATGGCGGCTTTGGACGAACCCGGGGAGGGCCCGGGGCTAAGGGGGAGGCCGAGCCTGGCCCTCCTCCAGTCCCTTCTGATCCTGCGCCGGGTGGGGGCGAGGCTGGGGGTGCGGGGCTTCCGCCGCCTTCAGGGGGCCGTGCGGCGGTTCGTGGCCACCTACTCCTTCCCCGAGCTCTCCTGGGAGGAGGTGCGCCACCTCCGCCAGGCCACCGCTTTGCCCCTCATCCTTAAGGGCATCCTGCACCCGGAGGACGCCAGGAAAGCCCTCGAGCTAGGGGTGGATGGGATTTACGTCTCCAACCACGGGGGCAGACAGGTGGACGGGGCCTTGGCCGCCCTCGAGGCCCTTCCGGGCGTGGTAAAGGCGGTGGAGGGCAGGGTTCCCGTGCTGATGGACAGCGGGGTGCGCACAGGGGCCGATGTGATCAAAGCCCTGGCCCTGGGGGCTCGAGCGGTGGGCCTGGGGCGGCCTTACGTCTACGGGTTGGCCCTTGGGGGGGAGGAGGGGGTGGGGGCGGTTTTAGACCACCTTCTCGCCGAGATGGAGCTCACCCTTACCCTTTCGGGGATCGGGGGGCTGGAGGAGATCGGTCCGGAGGTCTTGGTCGGGGACTAATGGTTTAATAGGGCCATGTTTGACTTTCTGGGCGTGCAAGAACTCCTCAGCTCCGAGGAGCGCGAGATCCAGCGTTCAGCCCGGCGGTTTCTCGAGGCCGAGGCCCTGCCCCACATCAGCAGCTGGTGGGAAGCCGGGGAGTTCCCCCGCCACCTCATTCCCAAGTTCGCCGAGATGGGCTTCTTAGGCCCTACCATCCCCAGCGAGTACGGCGGGGGCGGGGCCAGCAGCGCGGCCTACGGGGTGATGGCCTACGAGCTCGAGCGCATCGATGCGGGGCTCAGGAGCTTTTGTAGCGTGCAGTCCTCCTTGGTGATGTACCCCATCTACGCTTACGGCTCGGAAGAGCAAAAGCGCGAGTACCTGCCCCTGCTGGCCAGCGGGAAGATGATCGGCTGCTTCGGCCTCACCGAGCCGGATGGCGGCTCGGACCCCGACGCCAACATGAAGACCCAAGCCCGCAAGGACGGCGACCACTACGTCCTCTCGGGCACCAAGATGTGGATCACCAACGGCAACCTGGCCCACATCGCGGTGGTGTGGGCCAAGGACGAGGCCGGGGTGGTGCGGGGCTTCATCGTGCCCACCGATACCCCAGGCTTCAAGGCCAACGAGGTCAAGCACAAGATGAGCCTGCGGGCCAGCGTGACCAGCGAACTGGTGCTGGAGGAGGTGCGCCTTCCCGCCAGCCACATGCTCCCCAGGGCCGAGGGGCTCAAAGCTCCCCTCTCCTGCCTCACCCAGGCCCGCTTCGGCATCGCCTGGGGGGCGTTGGGGGCGCTCGAGGCGGTCTACACCGAGGCCCTGGGCTTCGCCCAAAGCCGCACCACCTTCGGCAAACCCATCGCCTCACGCCAACTGGTGCAGGAAAAGCTGGTGCGGATGGCTGCCGACCACAGCAAAGGCTTGCTGCTGGCCTGGCGCTTGGCCCAGCTCAAGGACGCCGGGAAGCTCCGCCCGGCCCAGGTCTCGCTCGGCAAGCGGGACAACGTACGGGCGGCTTTGAACGCGGCCCGCTCGGCGCGCGAGATTCTTGGGGGCAGCGGGATCACGCTGGAGTACCACAGCATCCGGCACATGCTGAACCTCGAGACCGTGGATACCTACGAGGGCACCCACGACATCCACACCCTGATCCTGGGGCGGGAGTTCACCGGGCACAACGCGCTCGGGTGACCCATGGGCAGCCGGGGAGTCCAGCTCCGTGTTGGCTGACCGCCTTCAAGCCACCCCTGGGTGCGCTTAGGCCATACGCTCAACCGCGACAAGGGCCAAAACGCCGCCTACACCGCGATGGCCGTCAACCCGCAGGGCCAGCCGGTGGTGGCCTGGACCGAGAAGAACAACAACAGCCAGGGCAAGCTCTACGTGGCCCGTTGGGATGGCAGGGCTTGGAAGCTCTTCGGCAGCTCGGCGGATACCTCAACAGCGGAAAGTCCAACGTGGACTCCTTCACCATGGTGCTCGACCAGCGCGGCAACCCCTACGTGGTGTGGGCGGAGGAATCGGGCGGGCCGCGCAGGGTGTTTGTGGCCCGCTGGAGCGGGAAGGGGTGGGCGGGGCTGTAGGGGTCCAAGACGCCGGTCCTACGTCTTACGTCGTACGCCTCGGCCCTGGACCCTCGACAAGCTGACCGCGGCGGCGCTCAACCCGCCGCCCTCACTCCCTAAAGCCCCGTAGGGCGTAGTACAACAGCACCAGGGGCTCGCGCAGGAAAGCCGGTAGGTTCTGTGGGCAGTGGGGGGAGGGGGCGAGGGCGAACTCGAGCCCCAGCCGGCGGGCCATCAGGGCGGCCCTGGGGAGGTGGAAGGGCTCGCTCACGATCACCACGGTGTTCCAGCCGCGTTCCTCCATGATCTGCTGGGTGAAGCGGAGGTTCTGGTAGGTGGAGCGGGCGCTGGGCTCGAGCACGATCCGCTCGGGATTTAACCCCCGGCTCCTGGCGATTTGGGCCATCGCCTGGGCCTCGACGGTGCCGGTCTCGCGGTCGAGGCCGCCGGAGACCACCAGCCAACGGGCCCAGCCCCGCCGCACCACCTCGACCCCCTCCTCCACCCGCCCCACTAAGCAGGGGTTGAGCCGCTGGCCGTGGTAGACCCTCGAGCCCAGCACCAGCGCCACGTCGGCCTGCTGAAGGGTGCTGCGGTTCATGTTGAGCACGATGTAGCCCAGGGCGGCCAGATAGGCGGCAAGGCCCAGCCCCAGCACGATCCCCACCCCGCGGCGCATCCCCGACACCCCACCATCTTATCGAGCGCGGCCTTGCCTCTTGCGTCTTGCGTCTTGCGTCTTGCGTTTTGCCTTAAGCTATCCTTCGTGATCCTGGCGTTTACCGGCGACCCCCTTCTGGCCCACGAGGCTTTGATGCAGGAGGCTCGAGTGCTGGGCCTCTCCCCCCGCCTGCTGCCCCCCGAGCCCGCGGTGGTGGTGCAGGAAGCCAGCGGCGGT